>JAZNFN010000140.1:0-10295 GCA_045576035.1 Christensenellaceae bacterium | reverse complement strand
AAAGAACGTCTACAAGACAAATTGCATCTTATTATAGATGCGCAAATTTTTACAACTAACGAATCATTACGCATTACTAATTTAATTGTTTCCCTATCATATAGCTCTATTAAGGCGTTGACCTATATAATGTGGGCTATTTGGGGGATTATAAATATGACTTTCTTAAAAGAACAGTTTGCTATTTTCGGTTCAGAAATACCATTTGCATTTCAAAGTTTAGCGCTTATTATAGTCCCCTCAATAATTTATATAACTCTGATTATATTTGAAGTAATATGCAGTGAATTTCCTAATAAAACTGCTAGAATGGAATGGATAAAAACAAATCTTCCACATAAACTTAAAGATTATCAAACACTAAAACAAACTTTAAAAATATAAGCAAAAAACACCGCATACCAAAAAGTTTTATGCGGTGTTTTTACTATTATATAAAGGTTTAAAAACTAGCAATACAAAGCTCGCGAAGCGTTTTGGGTGAGACTAACCGTCTGGTTGTCAAAGTCAAAACGCTAAGCAGTAACGACCTGCAACGACGTTTATAAGCCCTTAAAAAGAAAAAAGCCCCTTAATCACCACCGATTAAGAGTACCCGAAAGATTATAACCTATAATCTTTTTTTTGCGATTAAAACTTGTTATTAATGTTTAACATCAAAAAAGTTGCAAGTCCGTTAGACTTTAATAACATCTTTTCGCATCCTTCAAAGAACTTTTTCATTGTTACCCTCCTTTGCGCATCATGCTAGAAATTTTTTATAAGCAAGCACGCTAACTCACTTAATTGTTTGTCAATTAAAAGCAACAACAAAATATTAAGTTGTATGAAAAATCTTTTTGGAATTTTCACCCGTATTATAATTTACAAACGAAATATTGTCAACTGTTTTACGACACTTTTTTATAAATATTTTTTTATTTTTTCAAAACTTATAGATAATAACAGTTTTTGTTATATTTTAACATATTTTTTCGATTTTACGACATTTTACGCATTAATTATGTGAATTAATTTCACACATTAAAAAATTTTATAGGCAATCGTTAAACAAAAAAAGCTCACTTAATAGTGAGCCGTTTGTTGACTATTATATGCAAGTTTAACTTTGATACAAGTGCAAATATTTACGATTAACCGACTTTATTACTCTGTTTAATATAACCATCATAAGTATAATTACAACGTACGTTATCGCAACGAACATATACTGTGCAGACCATCCCCACGAATCAATAATAACCGATACGATTGTAGGAACAATCCCTGCGGCAAGCGATGCTGATACGTTATTAAACGCAGAATATCTTCCTGGATTAATTTGACTACGCATATCAAACACTAAGTTTGCCGAACAACCACTTGCACAACTGTTACAAATTTCAAAAAGCACAAGCAATACAAGTGAAAAAATAAAATTAAAGTTATATAAGAATATCATTATAAACGTTATAACAAGTGGAAATATATACAAAACTGCCGATAACGTTGCATAATTTTTGAACCTTTGCGAAAGCGATATTCCTATCATCGGTCCTACCATAGTAACTATTAAAGTACCTATCGTTACAAAGATAGAAAGTGATTCTGAAAAGTCGAAAACTTCTTTTAGATATACCACCATCCAGTTGTTTATAGCGTACGCAGCAACGTTAGTTAAAATGGCATATACCATCATTACAACAATAAATACTGCCCTTGATTTTGACGAAGGAAGAACAACGAAACTCTTTTCTGTTTTTACAGCGTTTTTATATTCTTCTTTTTTGTCAACTATCATAGGTTTACAATTCTTTTCAACCTTAATAAGCGTTATTATAAAGAATACGAGCATACACGCAAACAGTGTTGCAAAGAATATAAAGGGAACTTTCCAGCTTAAAAACTCTACGCAAATGCCTGAAACGCCATAGCAAGAAGCATTGCCAACTGCCGCACCTGCTAAATACATTTTATTTGCTTTACTAGAATATTGTATAGGCAAATATTTACCCAAAATAAGTTTAGTAATCGCAACCACACCACCTTGCGCAAAACCATTGATGGCAAAAAGGTACCAAATTTGCGATATTTCATTAAGTAAAAATACAAGTATAAAATAGGTTACAACGGATAAAGAAATAGTTATAGCCAAATACCTTTTAACAGGCAGTTTATGTATAAAAAACGCAAGTACAAACTGAGTTAATGCGTATACTATAAAGTAGTAAGTGTTTGCTATACTTGCAAGCGACTTAGTGGTGTTAAAAGCATTCATTACGGAAATTATTTCCGCCACGAATACGCCTTTAACCGCCATCATTGCCGTATATATCCCTACACACGCAAATATAAGCGTATTATAATATCTTTTTTTCGAATTAGTCGATTCCATAATAAAGTAAAATTAGACACGAATTTCTATTACGTTTTCGTCTTTTAAATCACTATCAGCAAAATAGTATGCAGTTTTATTTCCTTCAAAACGCAATACTGTCTTGTCCCAAACCTTGCCGTTAAACGTTACGCCTTTTTCTTGATTTTGATAATATTTTACGGTAAACTTTTTACCTAAGTATGTAAACTCTACCTCACAATCGCCAAGTGCTTTGGGAAGACACGGACAAATTTCCAAACCATCGTAACGATAAACTATGCCTAAGAAGTTATTGTAAAAATTCCTTAAAACGTATGAGACAGTCCCCGACAGGAACTGAAATCCTGCCGAATGATTTAGACCATATCCGTTTACTATTGCGTAAGGCGAAGAAAAGGTCTTTTCAACGGGCGCATAGTCTTGTTCTATTGGGAAAATATATCTTGTTGCCTTATATGCTTCTTCTGCATCGCCTGCAACACAACAAGCACGGACGTAAAAGCTTTGTGCGTGATTATATGGTGAAGCACTTGAAAAAGTGCCGTTTCCAAGTCTACCGGCTTTATCTATATAAACAGGAAAACCTTTGCTAACCGTATTATAGCCCACCACTCCTAAATTTTCTTTCTTAACGTTATCAATAACTGACTTTGCCATTTCTTGTGTTGCTGAGCCCGATATAACCGCCCACGCATTGCTTACAAGATAAACCCTATTCTCACCATCGGGGTCTTCATCACTCATAAGCCACTTTCTGTTATCGTTAAAGTAGCCGTTAAAATAACCTAGCTTATTATAAGCGTGCTCACGCATACCCGTTAAAAATCTTTGTCTATAACTTAAATATCTTTCTTTTACAGAAAGATATTTATCGCTTAAAAACTTCTCTTTTATAAGCCAATCAATCATATCTGCAAGATTTTTAAGGTTAAGAACGTTTTGGGCTGTAACGGTTACACTTTCGCCTATACCGTCCATACCGATTTGGTCCATAATATCGTACCAATCACCGTACCACGCCTTACATAATCCGTGTTCGCCAATATTATTTTCATCAAGATAGAAATCAACACATCTTTCTATATGTTCTAATACCGTACTGTGCTCATCACTGTCTAACCAAACGGTTTTTTGGTTTAAGAACTCTTTATCCCGTGTAAAAGTAAGATATTCGTGGACAAGTTCTAACAAGAATGCTCCACCATCAGAAAAATAGCGCATATCGTGGGGGGCAGTTCTACTTATTATACTAACTTGTCTTGGCATCCAACCGTCTGTTCTTTGATGCTCAAAAAGTTCTAACATCGTTTGCTTTGCCCAATCGGGATTTATAGGCACTATGCCCATAAAATCTTGGCTAGCATCTCTCGTACCACGCATACCCGACGGCCAACCACGGTCGAGTGAACACACCCAAAACATTTGTAATGGTGTGAAGTAGTTCATAAAGTTATCAAAAATTTGGTTGTTTGTCTTAACCTTTCTTGCGTTGAAAATACCATCGTAAAAGTTCACGGTATCTTTTACGCATTTATCGTAACTTCCTTTATCAAAATACATCTTTTCGTATTGATTTTCTTGGTCGTTATATCGTGTTGCTTGCTGAACGGTCAAGACCTGAGTAAAGGTCTTTTCTTCGCCTGCTTTAAGCGTGCAGTTGTATTTGACAACGTACGAAGCCTGTCCACCAAAACCATGTGGCAAATCTTTTACCTTTAACGAATAATTCCACTTTTCAGCAACTGATTGTGGATTAAAAAAGCTAGAATTTCCCCTAAAACTATTCATTGACGGTTCAATTTCAGCATCAGCGTCATAATCAAGGTTAAAGGTTATTGCACGTTCGTTTTCCTTTATCATAAGAGGGTCAGTCATATGACCACAAAAGCATATTCTATCTTCAAATTTAACTGCCCTTGTAGAAAGATACCATTCAGGCAAATCCCACGCCACCATCTGTGCAACGTTGACGTATGGCGCAACGGCAGGTGTAACAACAAAATCACGGGTATAGTTAGCCGTGTTTTTAACCGTTACTTTCATTGATACGGTAGCTTTATCGTACGGCATAAAAATTTCCGTTTTTATAACTGCGTTTCTATATTCTGAAACGTAGGTCGCAATTTCAGGAGTAAAACTTACGGTATGTTTAGGTTTTTCGCCGTTACAATCAAGTTTTGGCGAATTAAAGTTGTTTACTGCAACTCCGCCGTTAAGGTCTTCACTTTGAACCCAAGTAAGCCACTTGCTCTGCGTTTCGCCTATTTCCCTTTTTATAACTAAAATTCCTTTTGGTGGTTGATACTGAATTTTTACCGGTCCGTTTTGGTCAACGTATAAAAGAAGTTTAGTGTTGTTATAAACGTAATACCAAGGTGAATGAAGTTTATCACCGTCGGTTATGGTATAACCTGCCTTTTTATCTAAATCAAAGTGTCCGTAAGCACACTTTTCTATCGTTTTATCATAAATTTTCATACCTATATTCTCCTTATAATGAAAGTTGATTATTTAAATTTAAGGCAAGTGAACAAAAGATAACTGATTAGCAAGGCATGATAGAATGGGTCAACTTGCTAAACGCACCTTTATCTTTTGTAAAATATAAAATCATTGATTGGTGCGGTTTAAGCGTGAAAGTAAATTTTTCTGCCTTATCAAATTCTTTTTTAGTGAAAAATTCTCTGCCATACTTTTGTTCAGTAAGATTTATTTGATAACTATCTTCATAGTCAGTCCAGTTAATAATGGCAAACATTTCAAACTCTCCACTATTATTATAACGGAAAATTGATGGTATATCCGCATCGTAAAGGTCAAGCGGTGTTGCCGGCTTGGGATTTGCCGGAAGTAACGCTTTTATTAAATTAAAGCCCTTTTTATCCATCAGCTGTAATTTATCTGAAAATATAATTGCTCCTCCCGTTACACTCTGAAAAGTAGCGTACGTCTCATTTTCTTCTTGCGTTCTCACTGATGGACACATGCACTCCTCATCTTCGTTTTCAATAGTTCTTGCTTGAAAAACATCTGGGTCAAGAATAAGATATTGCGCCATATGCAAACGCTTCAACGTCTGCTTCGCTGTGAGTTTTAACGAAGTAAAGTTATCATAAACGTCATGTCCGCTACGCGCTGCATCGCAGAACTTAACCGAAGGACTCATCGGTGCCGTACAAGACATCAAAACCGTATCTTCCGTCACAGCGCTACGCATTACTTCAAGTGCCGTCCTATAATTTTTAAGAGCAGTAAACTCTTTATTCTTATATCCACCAAGACTTAAATCGAAGATAACGTAATCAAATTTTATATACTTAAATCCCCATTCGACAGAAATTTTTCTATACAAATCATAAAGCCACTTTTTAGCCCCTTCAATGCTGAAATCTATAAAATGATTTTTACCGCCAGCATAATTAGCGTCAGTTATAAACCATTCAGGGTGTTCTATCCTTGGCTTGCTGTCGTTAGCAAATTTAAACGGAGCTATCCATATCCCTGGAATTAAGCCAGCTTCAACTATCTTATCGCCAATATACTTCATACCATGTGGAAATCTTTCGTTTGCATTCCAATCACCAAACTTATCGTACCAACCTGCATCAAGTATGTAATATTTTATATTTAGTTCTTTACGCTTTATTTCTTCCAACTGTTCCAATACTATTTTTTCAGTTACACCCTCACCAAAATAGTAGCCTGCGTTAAATCCAGTAGGCACGTCCTTCAATTGCGTTACGCCGTGCTCTTTTGCAATGGCTTTTCCAAGCACATTCAAGCCGTCTTCTTGTCCGATATATATTAGAAATTTATCCGACATTATCCTTTGATTAGGCGATATATTAAAGCTATCAAACGTATGCCAATGTTCGTTCATATTTGCAGTAAGCTCAAAATGCCCATTTTCCCACAGCCTTATGGTTGAATAGTACTGCTCATATGTGAGAGCGCCTATCACCCCATAAACGTTACTTTGAGCACGACACGCAACGTATTCTCTTGAAAAAACGTGCTGATTTTTGCTTAAACTTAAAGTTTCGGTGTAGCAATTCATATGCAAATCACACCTGTTTCCCAAAAACCAATGGTCGTAATCGTTATATATGGTCTGTTTTGGTCGAATTGGAAGCCTGCCTTGAACACGCATTCTTAACGCTTGCAATATGTTTTGTTCTTTACCCGCCGTAAAGAAAGCTTTTACTTCTAAACCAAATTCACTTTGTGAAAATTCCAAGCAAAACTCTCCGTCGCCGTCGGTACTTGCGCATACTTTATTTCCGTCAACACGCCATTCTTTATTGTACAACTGTTTATATGCGCCAAACTTAGTAAAATTCTCTATATAAATCTTTATGTCTGTTATTTTATTTTCACCAAAAGTTACGGTTAAACTGTTATCTGTTGCATTAAGTTTCATTCTAATTTCCTTCTTTTTTACTTTTAATGATTTTTACCGTGTCTTTTACGCACTTAAACCATTTGTGGCTTATTGACATAAGGAAACACGGCGGGACTTACAAAAAGATTAAGCGCCTTATCGCTTGGAACAAAAATTTTTGACTTGAATATAACCACAGTTTTGTTTTTATAATTACAAATTTTGATATAGCCTTTAATCTTTTTAATTAAAAATTATTTATAGGCACAAGCACACCACTGCAATAGCACCACAGCACAAGCCTACCCATTGTAATAAAGATAATTTCTCTTTATACAAAACTATTGAAAGCAAAGTTATCAGCATTAAACTTCCGCCTTGGAACACCGGAAAAAATACTGCACTGTCCATTGCACCTGCTAGATACAAATTAATTACGTTACAAAGTGCCGTACACACACCAGCGACCACTAATACAACCACTAAAATTATGCCGAACGCTTTTTGTCTTTTTTCTATACTTGGAAATAACGATACCCCGTCTTTTTTTAGACCTAATAGTGTAAGCATAAATGCGCTTATCGTTGCCGTTGCGTGTGATACAATTAAAAATACAGACATTTCGTCTTTGTAACTTGATGTTTGATGAATTTTTTGTAAAACCCCTGTTGCTCCTAAACAAAGCGTTGCAGTAAGCGTTAAAATAAACCAGCGTAAAGACACCTTCTTTTGTTCTGTGTCTGTGCCTTTTTTACCTTGTATAGATAAAATAAAACAAGCAATTATAAACATCAACCCAACGATTTTTACCACGCCCAGCGTTTCACCCCAAAACAATGCGCCCGATAACGTTGGAATAATAGATGACAACGTGGTCAACATAGTGGTGTATGCCCACGGTCCAATTGATATTGCTAACGTACACGTTATCCAATTAACCGCCATTATAACACCAAATATCAACGCTAATATTATCGTGTATAACGATGCGGATAAGTTAAATCCAAAAAACGGAAAAAACATTATACACGCAACGAAGCATACTCCCGCAGTGAAAAAGTAATAACTGCCAATTCCTTTACCAGATAAACTTTTACCATAATATTTTTTACTAGTTTCCACTGAAACGTTAGAAATCAAAGTTATAACAAGCAGTAGTGGTAAAGAAAAACTAACTAGCCATTCCATCTACTTAAACCTCCACCCTCAAAAACACTAATCAAAAAAACGATTCAAAAAACTCTTGCATAGTGCCTTCGTATTCGGCTTTGGCTAAGAATTCCCTTCCCATTTGGTTACCCCAACTGTATAGGATTATTGTTTTTCCGTTGTATTCACATAAGTCTACGTCACTGTTGTTGGTGTTTAAGGAATTGTTTATACGTTCTTTTTCTTCATCGGTAAACTTTCCGTCTAATATCCTATCTTCGTCACTGTAAAATAGTACGGGGTTTACGGGTGCAATTTCCCACTCTAACAAATCGGTTGAACGGGCGATATACGGCACGAATTTATACATAGGCATTTCTTCTAGGTATATCATATAGTAATATCCACTTACATACCTAATTACAGGGCACGCTGAATAGCGTTCCTTTGTATGTACATACTTTGTGGGGTCAAGTAGTTTCCACTCTTTTAAGTCTTTGGATACGGCAAATACTATCGTGAAAGGTTTTCCTGCTATTTGTTCGGGTTTTCCTATCTCTATCGCCATAACGTATCCGTCTTTACCCTTAGATAAACTTGTATTGTAACAAGTCCAAGTTTCAGGGAAAGTAAAGATATTGTAACTTTCCCAACTCTCTAAATCGTTAGAAACGAACATATCTATTACGTTACCACCCCAACTTTTTGTTGCAGCAACGTACATTGTACCGTCTTCGGAAAATGCTGAACCGAAAACATAACCTTTTGCAAAAGGTTCACTCTCATTACCATTTTGCATATTAACAAAATGATAATAGCCGTTTTTACCCGAACTTATAGATTCGCTTGTGCGAGCATTTCTTTGCCACTCAAATCTTAAAAGTTCATTTTTCCATACGATTGGTGTAGCTTCAACTATATCAATAGCAATAGTACCTGTCTTTTTTAATTTTTTTTGTGTAGGTTTGTTGTAAAATTTAATTGCTTGTTCCCAGTTCTCCATAATTAATTCTCTTTCACAATTTATTTTATTTAAACAGTGTTACAACGAACGGCAATTTTTTTACATTTTATTAACCGTTCGTTGTCACATAAATTTCATTTTAGGTGGTTACCACACAGTAGGAACACCACTTACATAGTGCCAAAAATCCCCGTCCGTTTGTGGCTGAGTCTCAGAATAATAGTAAATAACGGGTATTGTAAATTCATTAATAGTTTGACCGTCTTTTATCTTGTATCTATTTGCACCGTTATACAAATACTCAACAAAATTTTCACCGCCGTTAGATTCTTCGGTTATGGATACGTTGTAAAAATCGCCTTCATCACCGCAGTAGTAAACGTTTTCAATCGGTTGCATCCAAAATGCTGTTCCACTAATATTTGTTAAACTTAACGGGATAACTACATTTTTAAGTTTACCCGTTGCACCAGCAAAACAAAATGATGGAATTTCTTTTACCCCTTCGCTTATAATTAAAGTTTCAGTATTACAACCAAAAAACGCTCTTTCACCGTACTCAGCATTAGGAATGGTAAAAGTTTGTTCGTAAAATTTACAGTCTGCAAAAACGTGATTTTCAACTTTAACTAACGTGGAAGGTAAATTCACCTTTTTCAAGTTCTTTGCTTGATAAAAAGCATATTGATTTATTTGTAAAAGCCCTTCGGGTAAAATTACTTCCTCAATCGTTTGATTGCTATCAAACACACCGTAAGTACCACTACGTTTGCCCAAAAGTTTAGTTACCCTTAGCCCCTTATAATATTCAGGAACGATAACCTTTTTAGCACTGCCCGTATACCTTTCGACCTGATAACTTTTAAATTCCTTAAAATACGAAGAAAATTCTAAGCCTTTGGTGTACGTTGTAGTCGTTATAGTATCATCTTTTGAAACTACATAGTCGTCGGTAACGTTCCACTCCGAAACAAGCGTATCGTCTTGGGGTTGAACGGGCGGTAATAAATCATTTAGAGTATCACCTTTTGAATATTCCTTAATAATTGTTTCTTGTCCTGTCTGTACAAAAGTTATTTTAATTTTGTTATCGGCGGGCGTATTACATGCGCTCGCCGATAGCATTATTAGACAACTTAATATCAAACTCATAAAGTTTGCTTTTCTCATGCTTCAACCTGGACCTTTGACCAAAGCGTAGGAACGCCGTCAACGTAGCACCAAGTGGTCGCTAATTGTGCTTCGTCAGTAGGTCTAGTTTCACTATAATAGAAGTAGTTACCGGTAAGCAATCCGTTTCCTTCTGCACTAACGGTAATATTGTGTGAACTACCATCAACGTAAATATCTGCTTTTGCAACGTAATCAGGGTATCCTTCTACCATAAATACTTTACGCGTTATATTTGCGTTGGGAGCAAGCACTACAACACTGAGGCTTATATC
>JAZNFN010000139.1:0-3396 GCA_045576035.1 Christensenellaceae bacterium | reverse complement strand
AACGTACGCCATTTTCTTTGCCCGTTCTTTTATAGAAAGTCCTTTCAAATTTTTACCATCTATAAAAACTTCGCCTTGATAGTTTTCCAATAACCCTGCAATCGTTTTGATAAGCGTCGTCTTTCCCGAACCATTTAAGCCTATTAAAACGTTGACTGTGCCTTTTTCGCAAGAAAAATTTAATTTATCTAAAACAAGTTTCCCCTTTCTTTGATACTTAAAAGAAAGTTCTTTAACGTCAATCATTTTCACGAATCGTATCCCTCCTTACAAAAAGCAATACAACGAAAATAATTGTTCCAAAGAACCCTGTTACTGCAGATAAAGGAATTTCCGCCGCCGTAAATACACGAGAAAGAATATCGGCAATCACCATAAACGTAGCACCGAAAAGCATACACATAGGAATCGTTTTCTTCGTATCTCTGCCGAGCATCAATCTAACGATATGCGGAACAACTAATCCTATCCAACTAATCGTTCCTGCAAAAGCAACCGAACTTGCCGTAAGCAACGTTGCCACGATAATAATTAACGTTCTATACGCTCTATAATTTATTCCCCTCGTTTGCGCTTCTTCTCTTCCAAGCGCAACGATATTGACACGATAACTTATTGAAAGAATAACTATTGAACAAATTGCTACAATAGGCAACAATACGTAAACGTCTTCCATTACAGAATGTTCAAACGAACCCATAAGCCAAAACGTGATACTTGCAAGCGTTGTTTCTGCATCGGCAAGGTATTTAATAAACGATAATATCGCACCCATACATCCACCGACAATGATACCCGAAAGCGTTAATACCATTGACGATTTGTTTTGAAAGGCTCTTGCAACAAACATCGTAGCAAGCACCGTCAAAACACCAAAACCGAAAGCGAAGAAACTTACAATTACCGAAGATAAACCAAGCACGATTGCAAGCGCAGCGCCAACACCTGCACCTGAAGAAACGCCAAGCAAATCAGGCGAAACCAACTTGTTTTGAAAGGTTTCTTGATATAAAAGCCCCGAAACGCTTAAAGCTAGTCCCGTAAGAGCTGCAATAATCGTTCTCGGTAAACGTAAATTCATCACGATACTGCGTTCCATTTCATATCCGCTTTGGCTAAATAACATTTTGAAAAAATTGCCGATAGAGATATCGTATCTTCCTACTATTAAAGCCAAAAAGAAAACTATCACAAAGGTCAGGCTAACGAGCGTAAAAAATACGCCCGTCACCCACTTTTTCTTTTGATTAAGCAAGTAAGTTCCCCTCCCTACTTAAACCGTTAAGCATATTTTGCGCTTCTGTATCTGTAAGTTCTACTCCAAAGAATTCCTTACTCAAATCTTGAATTTGCCTTTTAACGTCGTAGTTAAAATAGTTCGGATAGAGTTTATTTGCTTGATCACAAAGGAACACGGGAGAGAAAACCCCTAATTGCTCAAACATTGTAAGACCGATAGGGATATTAAAAACTTGTCCGTTTTTAACAGCATCAAGATTTTTATAAGGTTCTTCTTGTAATGCGTTCATTAAGGTTTTTTGATAAATACCACCCACTACGAACACGTCGGGATTTTGCTCGCAAATTTCTTCCGCTGATGGTCTATTGGATTCAAATTGGTCGTTTAAGGGTTTCATACCAAGAACTTTATAAGCATACTCCGTAAACGAGCCAACCGTATCCGTATATCCTACGCCTTTATTCTTGTCGCCACGCACGTAATAAACCGTTCTCTGTTCATCGTCGTGCTTTGCAAGTTCCGTTTGAATACCCGAAATCGCGCTTTGCATATGCGCTTTCCAAGAATCTACCTTTTGCGCTACTTCTTCACTATCCCAAATCTGCTTTACTAAATCCGCAAAGAAATATACGTATTCGCTAAAATCGGGGTTGCCGTACAAACTAACATTCAACGCCTTAATGCCGTGTTCTTTTAATCCATCCGTTATGTATTTTTCGGGAGAGAACACGATATCTACCCCACGCGCAATATATGTTTCATAACTTTCTTGATACGCCAAACTATATCTTTCATTCGCCTTTGCATCAAATACCGAAGACCATTCGTTGTTAATCAAAGAATAATAAACGCCGTCTATACTATCTGCCACCCCAAAAGCAATCAAAAGGTCGTAAGTCGTTCTTGACGCACAAGCCACCTTTTTAGGGTTCTTTTTTACGGTTACTTGTTCGCCAAGCATATCCGTTACAGTTACTGTTTCGTCATCGCTGTTTGTTTGATTGTTGCAAGCTGTAGTTGCAAAAAGCGTTGCTATACAGAATAAGCCACAAAGTAAAATGGAAATTAATTTTCTCATCTTCATCTTAAAACCTCTTTTAATTTATAAAGTGTTCAACTCGTCTTCGTACAAGTCGATAAATGTTTCTGAATGCTTAATTGTTTCATACCACCAACTATAATTATTTGCCGTCTTATCTATTCTCGCAAGTTTTTTATTAAGGCCGTCTTTCATTAGCGTTGCCAACTCGCATTTAGGCTTTTTATCTTGATGGTATACTTGCATTATCTCTTTAATTAATCTTAAAACTTCTTCGTTGCGTCTAATATAACTACTTATATCCGTCCATTCAAAAATGATTTCGATTAAATCTTCATAAGGATTCCCAACATAGCAATTATCCCAATTAATAACTGCCTTTACATCTTCTCCTGCATAAACAATATCTTCATTGTCATACTTACCATGTAAATAAGTTTTCCCTTCGCCTAATTCTTTCTCACAAACGGCATGAAAAACTCTTAAAAAATTGATAATCGAATACAATTTTTGCAGGGTTCTACCTTGTTTATACTTAAACGTTTCACCGTGTATGTATTCAAACTTATCAACGCCTTCCTTTGTCTCATAATATTTAGGTACCTTTGAAAATCCTATCTTTTCCATCCGTTGCAACATTTCGTATTCAATAGAGTTGTTGGAAGACTTTTTAAGTACATATTTATTATCAACCACCTTAAAAACCTTATGAACGCCACCGTCATAATCAATTTCTGGCAACATCTCAATCTCTTCTTTTTGATTGACTAATTTGTTTAATAGAACCTTTATTTCAGTAGACAATTCAGGATTTATAGGTTCATTATACACAAGTAAATTTCCAACTTTAGTTCTACAATCTAATAAATAGCCCCTGTCATCCACTCGCAAATTCTTTAATTGCTTTACATTTCTATGCTCTACAATAAATTCCAATTGTTTTTTGTTAAACTCATACCCAAAATCAACAATTCGTTTAACAAGAGAATAATCTTGTTGATTTACAGCTTCGTTTAACAATGACTGTAAAACAGGATTTATAAAAGCTACTTCATCAAAATCGTATTCGTAACTATATAATCCTCGGTTTGCACTTTTTAAGGCTACGTTTTCTACT
>JAZNFN010000138.1:0-19656 GCA_045576035.1 Christensenellaceae bacterium | reverse complement strand
GAAGAAACGCCCGCAACTTGTACGCTAAAACTTGGTGAAGATAAATATGCGTTAAAGTTTACCGATAATTACTTAAAACTTATGGTTATATCGCCAAACGGCAAAAAGGCAGTGTTTGTTGATAGCGATTGTGTTGACGCTTACTTTATTGATGAAAATACGGTGATTCTATCTGGCGAAGCAAACGTTGCAATAACCGTGTTTAACAATGGGCAAGCAAAGAGAGAACAGTTTGAAGTTTCGGGCGAATACAATTTGACAGTATAAAAAAACAGATAAGTAATAGTTTTAAAGCCCCGAACGGTATTTCAGCATCGTTCGGGGCTTTAATTGAACAAATTACACAAAAAATAGAAATTTTTATCCATTGACAAAAGTGTTTTTATGTTGTACTATGACCATAAATTAGTTTGAGGTAGGCTATGAAGTTTAAGTATTTGGGCACGGCGGCAAGCGAAGGCTTTCCTGGCATATTTTGCAACTGTGAAGCTTGTCAAAAGGCATTAAAAGAGGGCGGAAGAAGCATAATGACACGCTCACAAGCGCTAATTGACGATAAAATTTTAATAGATTATGGCGCAGATACATATATGCACTTTTTGCAGATGGGAAAAACTCTATGTGAAATAGGTCACGTTTTAATTACTCACGCCCACGAAGACCATTTCAGTTATAACGAATGGTTTAATCGCTATTACGGCAACGCACACGGGATAAAATACGAAAAACTTAAATTTTATGCGCACAAGTCTGCGTTTGAAAAGATAAAAAAGGATATGGTGGCAAGGGGGCTATCTCTTGACGATATTAATGAAAAGTTTGAATTTGTTGACGTTGAACTATATGAGCCTTTTATGATAGAAAACTATAAAATTACGGCTTTACCTGCATTTCATACGGATGACGAACAGTCGTTGTTGTACCTTATTGAAAAGGACGGAAAAACGATTTTTTATGGCAACGACACGGGTGTTTTTACGCAAGAAATTGACGAATATTTATTAAAAACTACAACCGTGATAGACTTTTTAAGTCTTGACTGCACGAAAGGTGATTATCCTTATACTTATCAGTCGCACCTTTCAATGACCGAAGCGTACGGTATTTATGAAAGATTAGTAAAAGTGGGGGCAGTTGCACCGAACACCATAAAATATTTTACGCACTTTACTCACAACTGTAAAATGACTTACCCAGAATTATGCGAATCGGCAAAAAAATACGGGTTCAGCGTGGCTTTTGATGGACTAGAAATTGAGTTATAGGGAAAAGGTTGTCATACTGAACGGATTGAAGTTGAAGTATCTATTGTAGGTGCTTTATAAATGAGATTTCTCCGCTCTCTGTCGCTCGGTCGAAATGACGGGAAAACAAAAATATAACTTAAAAACACCCCTTGCGGACTTTACCGCAAGGGGTGTTTTGTATGCAAAAAGATAAAACGTGTAGTAATTTTTATGCAAAAGAGTGGATGGATTGGTGTTTTTTTCTAAATTCTTTGGGACTTAACCCCGTTTTGTTCTTAAAGAACTTGGAAAAGTATAAGGCATCATCAAAACCAACGCTGTATGAAATTTCCGAAATTTGCATATCCGATTCGATAAGCATAAACTTTGCCTTTTCAAGACGCAAGTCGTTGATATATTCCATAGGCGAAGTGTCTGCGTACTTTTTGAAATATCGCCTAAGCGTAGAAACGGATATAGAAAACTTATTGGTTAAACTTGAAAGGGTAATCCTTTCAAAATAATGTTTTTCAATATCATAGAGAATTTGTTTATACATCTCTGGATAATAACTTTTTTGTGTGGGATTAACGACGTTTGAAATGGCGGTTAAGATATTTAATAGGTAAGTGGTTCTATAAAGGTCGTCGTCAAAAGAATGATATTTATAATCGTCCATAATTTTATGGAAGTTTTTGATTTGTGAAGAAAGGTCGCCAACTTCATAATAGCGCTTATCGGCAAGTTTAAGTTTTTCTAAGCACCTTTCAGCGGAAGTTCCTTCAAAATAGACGTAATATCTTTCATTTATAGGGTCGGAAAGATATGAAAGTTTTGGCGCTTCGGTCGGATTAAAAATGATTACCGTTCCACCATAAAGCGTTTGAATTTTGCCGTCTTTCATAGGAACTCTAACCCTGCCCTTATGAAGATATATAAGCAAATATCCGGCATTTTTTGCGGTCATAGTGTGTGCAGAGTTTTCCGCAACGAAAAAACCGCAGTTACTTACAGCAAATTCTTTTTGGGAGTTATCTTGCTTTAAGGTGTTTTCAAAATTTAGTGCATTACCGCCACGATTCATAAAAATCCCCCTTTTTATTTACATTATACACATAAAAGCTCAAATGTCAATTAAAATAATGAACAAATATTCCATATCTTAGAACAATGTTGCCATTTACATTGAGAGTATTTCTTGATATACTAAAACTGCAATATCGTAGGGGGGGGGGTGCTTTTTATGTAATTATAATGTTTTTTTATGCAATTAAAGGCAAAATTTAGGGGAAAATAAAATTAACAAAAAAACAAAAAATAAAAAAATAATTTTATAAGGAGAAAAATTATGAAGAACAAAAAAGACTATGTTTGTCCTGACTTAACGTCTATGGAACTTTACGTTAAAGACGTTTTGTTGGGAAGCGCAGAAACAGACCCGTTTGGGGAAAGCAGTCCGTGGGAGTTGGGGGTGTAGAAAAATGAAAACATTAAGTAAAAAGAGTTTAGTAGTATTGTTTTCATTAATCGCCGTGCTTATGTTTGCGGTATGTGCAACGTTTGTTGCTGGAAACGCAAAGGCAAGCGAACCATCCACACCGCCTGCTATTACTATGGTTAAAGGCGCAAGCGCCAGAGTTGGCGGTGACGAAGTGAACGGACTTAGATTTATCGCAGGCATGTCTAACGAAGATTACGGCTGGTTTGCTAATAACGTTGGCGAAGAAAAGACCTATGCAAGCGTTAAGTTTGGTATGGTTATTGCTCCTGCTAATTATCTTGTTGATGGCAAAGAATTTACCGAAGCAAACCTTTTTGGTGAAAGCGCTATTTACGATTGGGCAACCTATCAAGATGGTGAATGGGTATATAACGGCAAAAATGGCGAAGTTGTTGATGGCGTTAAAACCCCCGTTCGTATTATCAATATAGTTGCAGATGAAATGTCAACTTATATCGATGACCCGAACTTAATGGTTGTTGCAGGTGCTATTAAGGATTATCAAGAGTACAATATCGTTAGAGACTTCGTTGGTCGTGGCTACTATCAGTTATTTGACGGTGAAGGTAACCTTGTTAAAACCGAACTTGCAAGTTATGCAGAAAATGACGTTGACAACAACACCCGTTCAATGATAGAAGTTGTTCAAGCGTCTATCGAAAACGAAGTGCTTGACGAAGACCAAATTACTTCTGCAACTTCAACGTATTTTGACCCTATAAAAGACAACGTATCAGCTAAAAACGACAGAATAGACGTTTTATTAAATAAAACTGTTGCTGGCAACGATTATAACGGCGCAAAATCCGCTGTTGACGTTACTACCGTTGTTTACACTTCGGCAGCAGGTAATAAAACCGAATTTAAGTTAAATTCTTGGGGAACGCAGAGCGTTGCACTTAACGTTAATGACGGTGTAGTTACAGCAAAAGACGTTTGCGGTGGTGCACTTGTAACTTCAAAATACTTAGGACTTACGGTTACAGCAGATGCTTATATGCCTATTTCTTCAAGGGCAGACTTGGACGCTTTGGGCTTTGACTATTATGAAGACCAAACTGTGAACCATTGGGGCGCTGGTAATCGTTATATGCTAACCAACGATATTGACTATGCAACCGATACTTCTATTTACACCACGGCTAAGGGCGAAACTTTCCGTATGGACGATGGTAACGGCACGCAAGATTTGTGGGATAGATATTTAATTCCTATCGCTGCAAACTATACAGACTATCAAAACACTGCAAGCCGTTCAAGAGTAGGAACTTATGAATGGGGTATTTTTGGCGAAATTGGAAAAGATGGGAAATTCTTCTACGGTATTATTGACGGTGCTGGCTATGCAATTAAAAATGCAGTTGTTCCCTACGGTACGATTTTTGCTTATGGCGATATTAACACTAACCACGGTCAAAACTTTATAGGTTCACTTGTTTACGGTGGTCAACTTAGAAATATTGCTTTCACAGGCTTAGAATTTGAAGACCCGTTACAAATCGGAAGCGCAGCAGGTCAAAATCCTTATTATACTGATGCTAATACCAAGGTTGCTAATACTAAACTTAAAACTAACGGATATATCACTGGTAGTACGATATTGCCTGGTAAAGCCAACTCAGTAAACTACGGACAATATTTGGCAATGAACGCATCTAATAGAACGGGTCTTGTTGGTATGATGCAAAATGCGGTAATTTCAAACGTGTACGTTGATGCTGCAATTAAGAGCGGTACTTATGGATTAGACGCTAAAAATGGACTTTTAGTTGCGCACATAGACGTGGATGCTTTTGATAAGACGACGGGTAATCTTTTGGGCGGAACTTCTACGGTAATTGAAAATTGTATTACTAAAACGTCTTATGCTGTTTCTAACGTAAACTATTTTGGTGATGCAGGCGGCGCAATTAACGCAGGTATGGCAACTATGGTTGGTTATTCTGCGGTAAGTGCAGAGTCAATTAGAAACTGCTTTACTATCGGAAATTTAAAACTTGCGTCAGAGCCAGGTGGTGCGACAACTTGTACGACGATATTTACGCCTAACTCTAAAATGTTTGCAAACACTAAAAACTCAACCAACTGTGGTGTTTATGCAAGTGTTTCTGCTTTACAAGAAGCACAAGCACAGGCTCTTGCAAATATGAGCATTGCAAAATATTTAGGCTAATAGTTAAAAACTAAACAAAAACAAAGGGTTTTATCCGTGCGGTAAGTCCGCACGGATAAAAATCCCTTAAAAACGACTTTAATAATTTTTATTTCAGGTGAAAAAATGGCAAAAAAAATTAAAATTGCCGTCATAGGATATGGCGACAGGGGAAGTATTTATGCAAATTATGCTTATACTAACAAGGAAGAAGCACAAATAGTTGCCGTAGTTGACCTTTTAGAATACAGGCTTAAACAAGCAAGTGAAAAGTTCAATATCCCCAAACAAAATTTATTCACGTCAATTGAAGATTTTATAAACGCTAAAATTGAATGTGATTTAGTTGTAAACGCAACGATGGACCAACAGCATTATCAAACGGCGGTTACGCTTATTGAAAATGGATACAACGTTCTTCTTGAAAAACCAGTTACTGCTAAAAAGGAAGAACTTTTAGATATAGAAAGAAGAGTAAAAGAAAAAGGCACGCTACTTTTCGTGTGCCACGTTATGAGATATTCGCCTTACTTTGTAAAGGTGAAAGAACTTATAAATAACGGTGCAATCGGTGAAATAGTTGCGCTTGAAATGAACGAACACGTCAGCAAACACCATTACTTAACTTCATACGTTCGTGGAAGATGGCACAGCGAAGAAGAATGTGGCTCAGGTCTACTACTTGCAAAATCTTGCCACGACCTTGACCTTATGTGCTGGCTTAACAATATTACAGAGCCTGACAAGGTTTCATCTTTTGGAACAAGGGCGCACTTCGTGCGTGAAAAAGCACCAGACGGCAGTGCTGAACGCTGTTTTGATTGCAAGTATCTTAACACTTGTGAATACTCTGCAAAAACTGCGCACCTTGATTTAAATGAAGCGGCAAACGTAACTTGGTCGGGGATAGGAAAACCGATTAGTGAAATTACTAAGCAAGATAAAATTGATTTTCTTAAAACGTCAATTTTCGGGCAATGCGCTTACAAGATTGAAAGCACGCTTGTTGACCGTCAAGTTGTTTCGGTTATGTTCAAAAACGGCTCTATTGGAACGCTAAATATGCTTGGTGGAACGACCAAGGGTGGAAGAACGGTGCATATTACGGGCACTAAGGGCGAAATTCAAGGTTATTGGGAATCAAACAAGTTTGTTTTAAGAGTTTATGACGGCGTAAAGCAATGTTTTTCTGAACAAGAGTTTGACGTTGCTGAACAAGTTAAATCGGGGCACATGGGCGGAGATGCAAGCATAATGCGTGATATGGTTAAGTTCTTAAACGGTGATTTTTCTTCGTTCTCAATTACCAAGATTGAAGATTCTATTAACGGACATCTTTGCGTTTACGGTGCAGAAGATAGTAGAAAAACTAATAGAATTATCAGCATTGACGAACTAAGGAGTTAAAATGAATTCAGACAACAAGTACTATTTATGGACTCCACTAGTTGGGTTCGATATGGAAAAGCAAGATAGGGGAGTGGATGAATATTTTTCTAAAATAAAGTCTAAGCCTAAGGGTATTTCGCTTTTCGTTTTTAACGCCGATATTATTTATATGCACAAGGGAATGGATGAAGAATTTACTTTCCGTCCGGATTTTTGCAACTATTACGGCGCACAAAGAAATGAACTTCGTTCAATTCAACCGTGGACAAATTATAAGTTTAAAGAACTTGTAGGAAATATTAAGAAAAAAGGCGTGGAAACTTACCTTGGCATTATGGGTATGCACACCGTGCCGAGAGACAGAATTTACTTTGCAGGCAACTTTGGTTATCTTGCAAACCAAGACTATTTGGTGGAAAACGAAGAAGCGTGTATCGAAGGCACGCCGTGGACGGGGCATACTTACGTTTTGAAGCGCTTAAAAGACGGTTCTTATTTTGAAGACTTTTTCGTTAGCGCTACCTTAAAAGCACTTAACGACTATGGTGCGGACGGTATTCATCTTTCAGACGCTATATTCCCACCGTGTATGCAACTACAAAAAGGCGATATGTCTTACGATATGATTGACCAGTTTGTAAAACATACTAACATTAAACTGCCCGAAGGCTTAGCGTCTTACGTTGAGGGCAGTAGGTTTACCGATATAAATAGCCGTGCAGAGTACATTTGGCACAATCTTCGTTTTGAGTGGATTAGATTTATCGCTTGGCGTTGGAAAGGATTTTTAACTAAACTTTGCGATGGACTTCACGCTCACGGTAAAAAGGTTATGGTAAACAACTGTTGGATGAGCGATGCTTTTGAATCGCTTTACCGTTACGGCATTGACTATAAGAGCATATCGGATACGGGCGTTGACGTGGTTTGCCAAGAACAACAGGCTTCGGTTATTCTTGCTAATAAAGATTTTGTCGAAAACACGGTGGACGAACATTACTGCAAGAATATGATTATGAAAGCCTATGCCGGTGGAAAAACCGAACATTTAACCATTACTTTTGCAAAGGATAGCACCGAAGAAGCGTCAATGATAACTCATTTGCCAAGTCTTTGTGAAAGTGAACAATTCCAACTTGCTAACTATTATATTTTTGAAAACGGTAGTTATAAGCGCACCATAGACGGATATTTCGTTGACCTTGCCGATGCACTTTCTGACAACGAATGGTCTTGGCTTATCAAAAGATACGAAAAGATTTTTGCGGATGAAAAGTTCCAAGTTATTGCCCCAACACTTGTTTGGCACGATGACTTTATGGGCGATAGGTATTTAAAAGACTACATAAAAACACGCCGTTGGTCAGCACATAGATATATTGCTTATCTAAACAAGCAAAACGCAGGTATTCACGCAGTTTGTAAGTTTAACGATATTGACAAAGTAAACAACGATTTATTCGTACCAAACGTTGATATACTTAACAAATCGGATATTGAAAAGATTAAAAATTACAAAAACGGTATAGTAGTTGTAACGCTAAGTAAAGAAAACGACAACTTAGGCTTTACAGGTATTCGTTTTGAGGACCAAGGCGTTAAAGACAATTATAAACGTACGGTATGTTACGTTCTTAACGCAGAGCAAACATTTGACGATGAAATTAAACTTGTAACGGAAATTGAAGATAATAGTCCCGATTTGGATTTTGACAAAGACATCGTGGACACAAGCGTTTGGACGGAAGATATTATTTTTAGAAAAGTTTCCAAAGGATTTTTAACCGCTATTGCTAAAATTCTTAAAAAAGCATCGGTAAATCGCCACAAAATTTCGTTAGACGGAGATAAAGACTACACAATAGTTCAAATGGAAAGTGGCGCAAAGCGTTTAATTTATCCTAATAAAGACTTACAACATTACAACCATACCAAAGTTACCGTGAACGG
This sequence comes from Christensenellaceae bacterium, assembly GCA_045576035.1. Classification (GTDB taxonomy): domain Bacteria; phylum Bacillota; class Clostridia; order Christensenellales; family Borkfalkiaceae; genus UBA1259. Next base: position 11,438 of record JAZNFN010000138.1, on the reverse strand, counting down.
CAAGTTCATAAAGGCGGTCAACGTTATGGACTTCCCTGCACAGCCATTTAAAATCGTTATTGACGACGGGCAAGCAGTTTCAGACTTAGGCAAAAAGGAAATTTCGGATAGGGCAATCGGCTTTTTAGTTAAAATTGCTCCTGGCGGAATTGCCGTTGCAGATATCTTTACAGAATAATATTTATAAGGAGAGAATCTTATGAAAAAACTTTTGGCACTCTTATTAGCACTCATCACAGCACTTGGCGTAACTGCCTGTACTACGACCGGCGACCCCACTGGCGACGATAACGAAGACGCACTCTATACGCTTAACGTCGGCTTTTATCAAGGCGGTCTTGCAAGTTTGTACATGGATGAAATCATTAAACTTTACGAAAAAGAAAATCCTGACGTAAACGTTAAACTTAAACCCGGTAAATCAGAATACACTGACGGTTCACTTTTGTCAGCAATTTCTTCTAACAATCTTGACCTTTACGTTCTTGACAGTAACAGTTATTCAACTTTCTATGAAGGTGGTCACTTAGAAGATATAACCGCAGAAGTTACGGCAAAAATCTTCGACAATGACGCAAACTACGTCGGTGAAGGCGGAACTAAGTCGGTTGAAGATACTATGTGGGAAGATTTTAGGGACTTTTATAAAACCCCTAGCGGAAAGTATTATGCGCTTCCTAACTATGCTTCAATCCCTGGCATAATTTATGATGCTGACCTTTTTGAAGACAACGATTACAACGTTCCCGAAACCTATCCCGAACTTATCGAACTTATGGACGCTATGGTTTTAGACGGCGTTACACCTTTTGCGTTCTCTACGCTTGACTATATCACTCTTTCTTCTATGGAATCGTTCGTCGCAATGTATGAAGGTAAGGCAAACTATGAACTTAGGTCTACTTTCAGTGGTACGCACTCTGAATTAGGTGAAATTAATCTTCAAAACGCATATCTTTTGCAACAGGCAGAAGGTAAAAAGGCTGGCGTTCAATTCGCTCACGACCTTGCAAGAAACCAAGATTACGTTACTCAAAATACTCGTAATGGTATGGATAACCTTGTTGCTCAAAAGCAATTCGTTTCAAGTATAATGCAAAAACCGTCAGCAACAAACCCCCGTCCTAGAATTGCTATGTTCTTAGAGCATTCTTATTGGGAAAGGGAAGCAGCTGGTACGTTTGACGAAATGAGCTTTAATCCTAACTACGCTTACGGCAAGAGAAACTTTAAGTATATGAAAGCGCCCAAGATGATTGGCGTTGACGGTATTACCGATACTAAAAACACAAAAGACACTGTTTTAGTCGGTGGTGGCGGTTGGTCTGCCGTTAGTGCTTACTCAAAACAAAAAGAGTTGGCAAAAGATTTCTTAATGTTTATGCAAAGAAGAGAATGTATGGCTAAATGGCTTATGCACGCAAGTTGTTTAAGACCTTATGACTTTAAATTGACCGAAGCAGAACTTGCTCAATGCACGCCTTACGGACTCAGTTTATATGAACTTTTAACCGACGAAAACGTTGAATTGGTTACCTATAACAGTAGGAATGCTTATGCTAGTAAACAAACGGGTGAATTTTCTTACGATTGGCGTTTCTACTCAAAGTTTAACACCACAGAAGGCAACGGCACTGCTGGTGTTACCGCAGAAGGTAGACAAGTATTCAACTTGTTTATGCAATGGCCGAACTTAACCGTTGAAGAATATTACGACGGCTTTGCAAATTATTGGTCAAAAGAAAACTGGGAAGCAAGATTATCTAAAATTTAAGTAGGTAGATATTTATGAAAAACACAGCAATGGTAAATAATGGCGTCGTTGTGAAAAAACCAAAGATAAATAAGGACAAGACCATATTCTTAATTACGGCTATGACCTTGCCTTTGATTCAGTTTTTTATAATGTACGTTATGGTTAATTTCAACTCTATTTTACTTTCATTTAAAACTTATAACGGCGACGGAACGTTCGTTTTTAACGGATTTAACAACTTCGTACAAGTAGTTCAAGACTTTATGCACGAATCTTCTATGCAGTGGCTTATTAGCAATTCGCTTACAATGTACTTGGTAACAAGCCCGTTAATGCTCTTTGCTTGTATGTTTTTAGCGTATACTATTTGGAAGAAAGTTTTGTTTAGCAAATTCTTTTCGGTAATTTTATTCTTGCCGTCAATTCTTCCATCTTTGGTATTTGTTATTTTAGGAAACTTTGTGTTTAAAAACCTTGTTCCCGCTATAACGGGCGTACCCCAACACGGCGAAATGCTCAACGCTCCGCAAGGCTTTACCACGCTTTTATGGTATCAGTTCTTCGTAAGTTTTGGACCTAACACCATTTACTTTTTAGGTTCTATGAGCAACATTTCTCCGTCCGTTGTAGAAGCGGGTAAACTTGACGGCGCAAATACGCTTAGGGAATTTATTCACATCGTATTACCGTCCATTTTCCCAACGCTAACGTCTCTTGTGGTTGTCGGTTTTATAAGCATATTTAACAACCAAGGCTACATACTTGCCTTTTACGGTGTTCAAGCACCGCATACCGTTAGAACTATCGGCTATGAAATTTATATTAGGGTTAAAAACTCCGTCAACTATTACGATTATCCTACAACCGCCGCAATGGGTATGTTGTTTACCGTAATCGCTATCCCAACGGTGCTTTTGATTAGACACTTAATGGAAAAATTTGGACCAAGTGAGGATTGATTATGAAAAGTAAAGTAAAAAGTTCAAATAAAATTTTTGGCATTATTTCAGTAACCTTTTTGACAATCTATTCGCTAGTTATGATTTTCCTACTTGCGTGGGCGTTTATGAACACCTTTAAGGCGGATTTAGACTTTGCTTGGAACCCTTGGTTTCCAGACCCTGATTGGGGTTGGCACCCTGAAAACTACATAACGGCGTTCAACGTTTTTAAGGTTAGACTACCTAACGACCAATACGCAAACGCGTTCGGTATGTTCGTAAACTCTATTTTATATGCTGGTGGCGGTGCTTTTGTAGTAGTTTTCGTAACCTGTCTTATGGCATACTGTTGCAGTAATTTTCAATGTAAGGTTACAAGAATTATATATTTTGTAGTAATCTTCGTTATAACCACGCCTATCGTCGGCTCATTACCGTCAGAATTCCAAATGGCAAAAACCTTAGGTCTTTACGATAATATGTTAGGTATGTACGTTATGAAAGGATACTTTGCAAACGTAAACTTCCTTATCTTTTACGGTATGTTCCGTGGAATTTCGGGAACTTATACAGAAGCAGGCTTACTTGACGGTGCTGGGTATTGGCGTATATATTTTAGGATTATTTTACCGCTTGCAAGCTCAACTTTCTTTGCGGTATTCCTGTTATCTTTCATTGCACATTGGAATGATTATAGCACACCACTTATGTACTTGCCGTCATTCCCACCACTATCTTACGGACTTTATATGCTTTCTGCCGGTGGCTTAGGGCAAATAGACCAAAATATGACCGACCCTGCAAAAATAGGTGCTTGTTTTATTGTTGCACTACCGATTATAATACTTTTCAGTATCTTTAACCAAAAGATTATGACTAACGTTTCGGTCGGCGGTCTTAAAGGCTAATCTAAATTTTTATAATATAAGGAGAAAAAATATGACAAATAAAAAGAAAATTTTTCTGCCTGTCTTAATATGTATTTTGATTTTAAGCATATTTTCATCAGTTATGGTTTTAAGCCATGCCGATGCAGGTGTTAAATTTAGTTACGAACTACAAAGTGAATATAAAAAGGGTATAACCGTAACGCTTCCCCAAGCAGAAGCCGATGGGGTAACGCTTAAACATACCCTTACTTATCCCGACGGTCGCACCACCGCTTACGAAAAGGTAACTTTCGACCAAGCGGGTGCTTACACACTTGTCTACTATGCGGATAACGCAAACGAAGATGGTGCAGTTAAAAAGACCTTTTTGGTTAAAGACAGTTTTTCTGGATTGTTTACTTGCTCTGACGGTGTTGAAATCGTTGGCGAAATGGACCTTCCCGAATACGTCAATATAGAAGGCAACACCGTTAGTGGTGAAGGCACTAAGCCTGCCGAATGGTTTGGGCACACTTCGGGCGTTAAATTTAAGGCAACTAAGAAGGGTGCAACCATTGACTATAACGGAATTATCGACCTTAACGAATTAGGCAACACCTATTCTTCTGGTGTAAACGGCTGGTGGAATGCGCTTGAAACTTCTTTTATTGAGTTTTTGGTAACTCCCGAAGATAATTCAAAAAGGGAATTAAACTATTTAGAAATTATTTTAACTGACGTTTACGACCCGACCAACTATCTTTTGATTGATATAACGGCAACTGATGCGGGCATTAGTACGTCTATGGCATCTTGCTATATCGCTACTGCACCCAAAGGTTTATACGAAACCATCGGAAAACCTGCATCTTCGCTTCAAGGTGAAATGGGTCCGCATGGAACGGCTGTTCGCAGTACGTTCTACGGTCAAGTAGGAACTGTTGACAACGATTCAATTCGTTTATTCTTTGATACTAATAGAAATGCACTTTGGGCTACACCCGTAACACCAGATAGATATCCACGACCTATTTTTGAAAAGTTTGACGACCCAACCTTAGTTGGTTTAGAAAATCTTTGGTACGGCTTTACCACGGGTGAAGTATATCTTACTATGAGAGTTGGCTCTATGACCACGCAAGAAGCGTCGTTTATGATTTTATCTATCGACGGTCAAAGTATGGAAACCAATTATCAAGTAGGAAGTGAGCAGAGTGAAATAGTAATCGACTTTGGCGATTATATGGGCAAAGAATTGCCCTACGGCGTAGCAGGTGAAACAACTGAATATCCCGTATTTGACGCAATTGCTTACAACAAGGTGGGCGGAATATTAAATAAGCCTATCGTAGACGTTTATTACGTTGGCGAAGACGGTTCTTTGCGTGAGCCTGTCGTCATAGCAAACCAAAGGTTCAAGACGGAAAAGGCTGGTAAGTATAACATTGTTTACACTTCAAAAACTACTTACGGCAACGCACAAAAAACTATCACAATCGACGTTTTAAGTAAGTATAGCGACCAAGATAAATTAGTTCTTACTTTAAGTGATAAACTTGCAAACAAGGCAAATATTGGCGACGTTATATCGCTTTATGACGCAGTTGCAACCGGTGGCGTTGGAACGCTTAAAACAAGTAAAAAAGTATACTATGTAGCGCCAACGGGCAGAGAAAGTGTTGCTTTAAACGAAGACGGTTTATATCCTATATTTACTGTTGAAAAAGAAGGTCAATACGTTTTAGAGTACGTTGTAACAGATGAACTTGGCGTTTTTGAAAAGCAAGAGTTTACCATTAATACAAACTATCACGAAAAGCCGTTTATCGTTGAGCCTATGCTTCTTTCTCACGCAGTGAAAGGCAAGGCGATAATGTTGCCGAAAACTACTGCAAATTACGTTGACGGTACGGGCGCATATCAAACCGAAGTTAAAATTTCTGTCGATGGCGTTGATTACACCGATAAGGAATATTTAGTTGAGGGTGACTTTACCGTAAAATATACCGCAACGGTTTTAGGAAAGGACGGAATATTTAGTGAAGCTTCATACAACGTTAAGGCTGTTGAAGCAGTAAATGATGAAACTTATTTTTCTAACTACTTCATTTACAGTGATAAAAACAACGATGACGCAAACGACTTTTCTTACGATATAACTAATACGGGTGCACAGTTTACAACGTCAGTTAGTGGCGCAAAAGCACAGTTTATTAACTATATACCCGTACAACTTTTAAGTGTTAAGTTTACCGTTCCCGATGCAAATAATTGCGTAGATAGAGTCAACGTTTATATAACCGATTCACAAGATAAGTCGCAAAACGTTAAACTTTCTGTTGTAAAGGTTGAAAACAACGGCAGATATTATTCAATGTTTGCAATCAACGACCAAATAGTATCTACTATTTCGGGTTCTTGGAACGTAAACGAAAAAATTCCGTTTAGTTTGATTTATCAATTTAAGGATTACAGTTTTGTAGATGCAAATGCTATAAATATTGGCACTGTTAAAAACTATTCTAACGGTCAAGCGTTTGAAGGTTTTGTAAGCGGTATGGTTTACGTTGAATTAGAAACCATACTTTCTTCGGAAAGCAGCGCAACGATTATGCTTCAAGAAATAGCGGGCCAAGCGTTTACGGCAAAATACAACCAAGATAAAGGTCGTCCGCAATTAGTTGTTTTAGAAGACGTGCCTACTAACAGTTTTGCTTCTATCGGCGATAGAATTTTTGTTCCTAAGGCATTTGCTTTTGACCTATTGAGTAACGTCTCTGAGTTAAGTTGTCAAATTATCACACCAAGTTCAAAAATAGTGGTTGATAAGTTTGATGGTACGTTTAGCATCGTTGCACAAGAAACGGGTGTATATATTATTCAATATACTGTTAAAGATTCTTGTGGCAATAAAATGGCTACTCAAAGCGGTGAGTTCTATGTGGTTGTAAGTGAAGACAATGCTCCCGTAGTAACCATTGACAGTGTAAAGACTGAATACAAGGTTGGCGATACGTTTAACATTCCGTCAATTTCGGTTACTGACGACACAACAAAAGAACCTAACGTAATCACATATTTGCAAGACCCTAATTATAAAGTTATAACTTCGCTTGAAGGTTACAAACTTGAAAGGGCTGGTAGATACGTTCTTACGGTATACGCAACTGACGAATATTCTAACTATACCATTAAGAAGATAGAAATTTTCGTTACTAAATAAGGGGGTAAAATATGAATAATAAAATTAAAAGAATACTTTCGTTTTTATTCGTGTTAGTATTATCGTTTACGTTTGTTGCAGGGTGTGATAACTCTTATAATGAACAACCGCCCGTTGATACGGGCGTGGTTTACGCAAAAGATGCTAACGGCAACGTAATTTCATTAGTAGATGATAGAAAGTCGGATTACAAAATTATGGTTGCAGACAACGCCCACAGCGTTGAATTAATCGCTTCATCAGAACTTCAAAAATACGTTTTTGAAAGTTCTAAATGTAAACTTCCTATCGTAAAAGAAAGTGAAGTAACGATTGACGAACAAAGTAAAATTATATCTATCGGTCAAACTGAATTATTTAAGCAAAGCAGTGTTTACGAAAACGCCAACTATGCTATCTTAGGCGATGACGGTACTTTCGTTGACGTGGACGGCTTAAAAGTTTATATTTCTGGCGCAAAACCCGTCGGTACGGTTTATGCCGTATACGAATTTTTACAGCAGGTTATGGGTTGGGAAGCTTACGCTACTGATGAAGTGTATTTCCATAAGACTGACAGCATAAAGCTTGTAGACTTTGACAAATACGTTTCAGTTCCTGCAATTCAATATAGAAGTCCAACGTATGGCGAAATTAAAGACCCAGAAAAAGCAAAAGTTTTAAGGCTGACCGGAGGTAGCAGTTTATATGGCGTTGACTGGGGTGTACAAGTTCACTCAATAGAAGGTTTTTGCAATGAAAGTACTCACCCACAATGGTTTAACAACGGACAAATATGTCTTTCCAATATAGAAGCAAGGGATTTTATAGCAAATGCGTTGATAAATTCACTTGCATCAAAACCAAACTCACGTTTTTGGGAATTAGGGCACGGTGACGACTCACAAGCTTGTAAGTGTGCAGATTGTACGGCAACCGCTCAAAAATATGGCGGTCAAGGCGGTATTTACGTTCAATGGCTAAACTATATCGGTCAAAAGGTTGAAGAATGGCAAATTGCAAACAACGTTGACCGTGAAATTTGGATTATTGGACTTGCTTACCGTGGATACGCAGACCCACCCGCAGTCAAAAATGCAGACGGAACGTATTCGCCTATGGATGAAACGGTTAAGTGTAGAGACAACGTTGCCATCCGTTACGCACCTATCGAAGCGTGCTACGCTCACGCAATAAACGACCCCGATTGTCCTTATAACGGCGGGGGAAGGTTTGTTGAAAACATTAAAAAATGGCAGGCTTGTAGCCCACAAAAACTTTGGCTTTGGCTATATTCTTGTGAATATTACGACTATTCGTTTATGATGAACGACTTTGGTCAACTTATGGAAAGTTATAAACTTTATGACGAACTCAATATTTACGGCATAAAGGATGAAATGCAACCAGATAATAGAGCGCCGTTCTCAGCATTAAAACTCTACTTGCGTTCTAAACTTTGGTGGAATCCTAATCAAGATATAGATAAACTTATGGATGACTTCTTTGTCAACTTCTATAAAGAAGCCGCACCTTATATGCGTGAATTTTTTGAATCAATAAGGGCGCACTTCGTAAAGATGAGTTTGCCTAAGGAACAGGGCGGTTTTACAAATAACGGTACTAGTGGATGCTATATCAACAACTCAGGTCACGGTATGGTTTACTGGAACTCTGAATATTGGTCAATCGACTTGCTTAAAGAATATCAAAAGATTATCGACAAAGCGTACGCAGCGTTGAAAGAAGCAGGGTACTCAGAAGAAGAATATGAAAAATTAAGACTTCGTGTTCGTGCTGACGATATGTTCATCGCACACTATTATGTAAACAATTACTCTAACTATTTTAGTGAAGAAGAATATGCACAAATCAAGGCAGATTACGAAACGGACTTTGTCAAACTCGGCAAGGTAGTATGGGGTAGCTAAATGAAAAAATTATTATTAATATTATCAATATGTTTTTTTGTTCTTGGGTTAGCAGCTTGTGGTGGTGCACCAAGCAATAATGCGCATTTTATACACGAACAATTAAAGTTGCAGGTTGGCGACAGTTATAAAGTTCAATACGTCGGTGAAGACGTTGAGGTTAAGTCGGCAGATGCTGAAATTGCAAAAGTGTCGGTAACTAACGTAGTTACCGCACTCAAAGAAGGGCAAACAAAACTTCAACTTGTTTCGGGCGACAAGGTTTTAGACGAATTAGCACTTGAAGTTACTAAAAGTTCTTATATTCCCCCGGAAGAGCAAATGGATGCAAGTATTTACCGCATATCTCTTGACGTTACCGAAAAGCGTATTTATCCTAACGGAAACTTTACGATAAATGCAAAAGTATATAAAAACAACACCGTTTGCGATGACCAAGTAGAGTGGAACTACGGTGGCTCGGAAAATCCTATTATCAGTGCAATAAGTAACAAAAATCAGTTGACGGTTACGGGAATTGATTACGGTAAAACAACCGTTACGGCTACTATCGGTGAGTTTACGGCAGTGTGCAAAATCACCGTTTCAGACATCAACTATCAAGTTCTATTAGCACCCGTTTTATCGGGAATCACTGAAAATGAAATAACTTGGAATGCTGTTGAAAATGCAGAAGGGTACAGCGTAAGTGTAAATGGCGGAATAAGTTATCAAGAAGTACAAACCACTTCTTTTAACTACGGTGATGCTAATCCGTTAAACGTTAGAGTTGTTGCATTAGGCAACGGAATTAAGTTTGACGATAGTCAAGAAAGCAAACTTACTCAGCAAAACGTAAGGTTTAGTTGTGGGGATAGATTGTTATTCTATACAGACAAAACCGTTTCAGGTGCAGAAAACACCGATAAAACAGAGCCCGTAGCAGTGGACGTTTATGCAACAGTGAACGGCGATGAAGTTAAAATTGAAAACCAACAATTTAAACTTGCAAACAGCAAAGTTGTTAGTATGGAAGGAAACGTATTTTCTCGCATTAAAGATGCAGACGGAAACGTTAAAGAAGGCGAAGTTAGTATAGCGCTTGAAGGAGTAAGCGATATTACCTTAACCGCAGTTGTAGGTACGCCTATTAAAACCAAAGTTGATATGGATACGCTTGGTTTTGCTGTAAAGAACGGAACGAACGCAGAACTTTGGTCGGCTGGAAGAATCTATTTACTTGCAAACGATATCGATTATGCTACTGACGTTAGTGAAAGTGAAAAAGGTTTAAGAATGACCGATAACAATACCGATGCTGACTTGTGGGATAGATACCTAATTCCAATTGCGGCAAGTTATGAAAATTATAAACATACTGCAAGTAGGTCGGGAAAAGGCATTTATGAATGGGGTATTTTCGGTGCGATAGGAAAGGACGGCAAGTTCTTCTACGGCACGTTTGACGGAGCAGGTTACGCTATCAAAAACGCAGTTATTCCTTACGGCATAATGTTTGCTTATGCAGACGGGGAAATTGATTGTAACCACGGTCAAAACTTTATAGGCTCTTTGGTTTATGGTGGTAAACTTAGAAACGTAGCGTTTACAAACTTAGAGTTTGAAGACCCCCTTCAAGTTGCAGCGGCAGGTTCAAACAATCCTTACTATACCGATGCAAATACCAACGTTGCTAATACTAAACTCAAAACAAAAGGTTATATTACGGGTAGTACGATTTTAGCAAATAAACCCAACTCAGTAAATTACGGACAATATTTGGCAATGAACGCATCTAACAGAACGGGGCTTGTTGGTCAAATGCAAAATGCAGTAATATCTAACGTTTACGTTGAAGCGGCTATTAAGAGTGGTACTTACGGCATCGAGGCAAAGAACGGTCTTATAGTTGCACACGTTGAAGCAGACCACTATGCAAACGGCGCTATTTATTTTAACACTTACGGCACTGTTGAAAACTGTATTACTAAAACTTCTTATACCACTTCTAACGTTAATTATTTTGGCGACGCAGGTGGGGCAATAAATGCTGGTATGGGTTCTGTCGTAGGGTATTCGGCTGTTAGTAAAGATGCAATTAAAAACTGCTTTACAATCGGTAATTTGGATATTGTGTTAAAGAGCGGTGCAAAGGTTGCTTTGGACACCATATTTACGCCAAACCCCGATAAGTTTAAGAACAACAAACAATCAACTAACTGCGGTGTATATTCAAGTGTTACAAGTTTGCAATCAGCGCAAGCAGATGCTCTTGCAAATATGAGCATTGCAAAATATTTAGGATAAGTTAAAAAAATCTATTATTGTCCAAGCGAATTTACGCTTGGACAATAAAGCGTTAATAATTATGTATTGAATTATATAAAGGAGCAAAATGGCAGAGATAAGATTATGCGCTTTTTCAGACGAAGCGGCATCGGACATATTAGGACAAATAAACGCATTAAAGCAAAACGGAATTTACTTAACAGAGTTAAGAAGTGCCTTTGGTAAAAACGTTTCAACGTTTACAAAAGAAGAAAACAAAGAATATTACAAAATGTTCAGTGATAACGGAATAGGCGTATATTCAATAGGCTCACCGTTAGGGAAAGTAGATATAGACACCGACTTTAATAAGTATCTTGACGTAGTAAAAAGGGTATGCGAAACGGCAAACGACTTTAAGGCGGATAGGATAAGAGTATTCAGTTTTTTCAATGCTTATGAAAAAAAGAACCAAGTGTTTGATTATTTAAG
>JAZNFN010000137.1:0-14181 GCA_045576035.1 Christensenellaceae bacterium | reverse complement strand
ATAAGTATGTAGAAGGTTTTTTTGAAGCGTTCAAGACTGGGGTGCAAGTCCCCACATCTCCACCAAAAAAATCCAGAGAGCATTTCGCTCTCTCTATTTTTTTGTTAAAGTGGAGTGTGGAGACTTGCTTATGGAGAAAATTTGCTAAGCAAATTTGTCCGTAGGACTAAACAGTGGACACCCACTGTTTATCGGGTAGGTCGCACAGGCGAAAGTCCCCACATCTCCACCAAAAAACGTATAAGGGCGCATCTTGCGTCCTTTTTTCGTGTAAAAAATTCAGTCACGCACGACAAAGTGCGCTCCTTTATTTTTCACTTAAAAGAACACAATCTACAACCCTTCTACGCTTTTTGGATTGGATTGAACGGTATGGGACTTGCATATATTTGCTAAGCAAATTTGGTAGCAAAACAAAAAACGACTTGAAACTTTCAAGTCGTTTTTTAATCAAAAAAACCGTGCATCCGTCATCGATATAGTCCGCCGAAGCGTTAGCGCACCAGGTAACTACTTCAAAGCTACCTTATGGCACACGGGCTAAACCGCTTAGTGCTGCTGCATTCCTGCTCTGACACGGTTCACGGCGGCACGTTGCATAAGACCTTGATATCAACATCCCTTAATGCGTGCAGCCTTCCACGAAATATACCTCAAACGGCATTCTGCTCCGCTAAGCGAATTGCGGACGACAGGGCATCGCTAACTCCCCACATAGCACGGCTATATTATTCTATCGTAAAAATAAATTTTTAGCAAGCAAATTTTAAGTAAAATTATTAAATTTAAGTAAATTAACTTTACAAAATCGGCAATTATAGTTATAATTAATAAAGTATATTTAAAATAATACAATTTTCGAAAAACATTCGGGAGCATGCTATGTACAAAAAAGTAGACACAAGCTTAAACTTTCTTGATAGGGAAAAAGAAGTATTAAAGTTCTGGAAAGAAAACAAAATTTTTGAACAGAACGTTGAAATGAACAAAGGCAGTCGTGAATTCACTTTTTACGACGGTCCGCCAACCGCTAACGGAAAACCGCATATCGGTCATATTTTAACACGAGTTATAAAAGATATAATACCACGTTATCACGTTATGAAAGGCGACCACTGTTTGCGTAAGGCTGGGTGGGATACGCACGGTCTACCCGTTGAACTTGAAGTTGAAAAACTTTTAGGTATTGACGGTAAGCAAGAAATAGAAAAATACGGTATTGAACCCTTTATTGCAAAGTGTAAAGAAAGCGTTTGGAAGTATAAGGGCGAATGGGAAAAAATGAGCGACCGTGTCGGCTATTGGGCAGATATGGAAAACCCGTACGTTACCTACGATGATAACTATATTGAATCAGTGTGGTGGGCAATTAAGACCATCGCTGAAAAAGGACTATTATATAAAGGTCATAAGATAGTTCCTTACTGCCCACGTTGTGGAACGGCTTTATCTTCGCACGAAGTTGCGCAAGGCTACAAGGACGTTAAGGACGTTTCGGTTTTCGTTCGCTTTAAAATTAAGGGTAGAGAAAACGCATACTTCTTAGCGTGGACGACAACGCCTTGGACGCTTCCGTCAAACGTAGCGCTCTGTATGAATCCTAAGGAAGATTATGCTGAAATAGTTGCAGAAGACGGCGCAACGTACATTTTGGCACAAGCACTCGTTCCATCGCTATTTGAAAATTATCAAACGGTAAGTGTTAAAAAAGGTGCTGAGTACGAATACGCTGAATACGAACCGCTTTTCAATTATGCAAAGGGTAGCTTTAAAGAAAAGGCTTACTACGTTGTTTGTGACGGTTACGTTACGCTTACCGATGGTAGCGGTATCGTTCACATTGCACCTGCGTTTGGTGAAGACGACGCTAACGTTGGTAGAAAATACAATCTTCCTTTCGTTAAACTTGTTGACGATAGGGGTAATATGCTTGACTGCACGGGTATTCTTGCAGGCAAGTTCGTTAAAGATGCCGATAAAATTATTATTAAGATGCTTAAAGAAAACGGACTCTTATTCAAAGAACTTCCCTTTGAACATAGCTATCCGTTCTGTTGGCGTTGTGATACACCGCTTCTTTACTATGCGAGGTCAAGTTGGTTTATCAAGATGACCGCAGTAAAAGATAGGTTGATTGAAGCGAACAATTCAGTTAATTGGATGCCCGAAACCATTAAGCACGGCAGAATGGGCAACTTCCTTGAAAACGTAATTGATTGGGGCTTATCTCGTGAACGTTATTGGGGAACGCCACTTCCCGTTTGGGTTTGCAACAAGTGCGGTAAAATACACGTTATCGGCTCAAAAGCAGAACTCAAAGAAAAATGCGGAATAGAGGGCGATATAGAACTTCACCGTCCGTATATTGACAACTGCGAATTTGCGTGCGAATGTGGTGGAACTTATATTCGTGAAAAAGAAGTTATCGACTGTTGGTTTGACTCTGGCTCAATGCCTTTTGCACAGTACCACTATCCTTTTGAGAATAAAGAACTGTTTGAAAGTCATTTCCCAGCCGACTTCATAAGTGAAGCAATCGACCAAACTCGTGGTTGGTTCTACACCTTACTTGCAATATCTACGTTGCTTTTCGATAAAGCACCGTTTAAGAACTGCATCGTTTTGGGTCACGTCAACGACAAAAACGGTATAAAAATGAGTAAGCATAAAGGCAACGTCGTTGACCCGTGGACTATACTTGACAAGCAGGGTGCAGACGCTGTTAGATGGTATTTCTACACAGGCTCAGCACCGTGGTTACCGTCAAGGTTCTACGAAGAAGCCGTTTCCGAAGCACAAAGAAAGTTTATGGGTACACTTTGGAATACTTATGCGTTCTTTGTTCTCTATGCGGATATCGATAAATATAACCCTGCAAATTACAATCTAAAAGATTGCAAACTTACCCTTATGGATAAGTGGGTGCTTTCAAAACTAAATACGCTTATCAAAACGGTTGACAACGGTCTAAATTCATACAACATCTTTGATAGTGCAAGGGCACTTCAAAGCTTTACGGACGATTTATCGAATTGGTACGTTCGTCGTGGTAGGGAAAGATATTGGGGTTCTGGTATGACCGAAGATAAGGTTGCCGCTTACACAACGCTTTATACCGTGCTTACGACTATGGCAAAATTATCAGCACCGTTTACGCCGTTTATGGCAGAAAGCATTTATCAAAACCTTGTTCCTAACTTCTATAAGGATGCACCTAAGTCAGTTCATCTTTGCGCTTTCCCCGAAGTTGATGAAAGTGCAATCGACTTAGAACTTGAAGACGGTATGCAAAACGTTCTTGATATAGTAGTGCTTGGTAGAGCGTGCAGAAACACGGCAAACATCAAAAACCGTCAACCGCTCTCTAAAATCTTCGTTTGCTCTGAAAGAAGAACTGAACTTACCGAAGGTTTACTTGAAATAGCAAAAGATGAACTTAATATTAAGGAAGTTGAATATCTAATCGACGCAACAAGGTTTGTAACTTATAAAATCAAACCGCAGTTAAAAACGCTTGGTCCAAAATACGGTGCTAAGCTTGGCAAGGTTAGAAAGTTCTTTGAAGTTTGCGATGCAAACGCAGTAGTTTCAACAGTTAAAAAAGGCGAAACTTACACGGCGGAATTTGAGGGTGATACGTTTGAATTTACACTTGACGACTTGCTTATTTCTACCGAAAGTGCACAGGGCTTTATCGCTGCAAGTGACAACGGTATAACGGTAGTTATGGATACCACCGTAACAGAAGAACTTAAAGCAGAAGGCGTTGAAAGAGAACTTATTTCTAAGATACAGTCAATGCGTAAAGAAGCAGGTTTTGAAGTTGTTGATAGAATAACCGTAAACTTCGTAACCGATGATGCCGGTGTTAAAAACGCACTAATTAATGGAAGTGATTTGAAAGGCGTTGTCCTTGCAGATGTCGTTACCCAAGGCGATTGCGACGGATTTAAGAAAGAACTTGATATAAACGGCGCAGTATGTACGGTCGTTATCAATAAGGTCGCAAAATAATGAGAACGGCTGAGTGGAAAGATTATACCGTAATCGCCACGGGCGATGGGTATAAGTTGGAGCGCTGGGCAGACGTAACGCTTTTAAGACCCGACCCACAAGTTATATGGAAAAGTAAACTTGATATGAACGGGTATAAAGGTCTTGCCGCAAAGTATATTAGAAGCGAAACGGGCGGCGGCAAATGGCTCGTTAAGGGCAAAATGCCACAGGAATGGACGGTAAGTTATAAAGACCTTAAATTCAAAATTAAGCCTATGGGCTTTAAGCATACAGGGCTTTTTCCCGAACAGGCAGTTAATTGGGATTTAATGACCGATTTGATAAAAAATGCTGATAGGGAAATAAACGTTCTTAACTTGTTTGCTTACACGGGTGGTGCAACCGTTGCTTGCGCAAAGGCAGGCGCAAAAGTTTGCCACGTTGATGCAGCAAAAGGAATGGTAGAACGTGCAGGCGAAAACGTTCGCCTTTCAAACGTCGGTGACGGAAAAGTTAGATATATCATTGACGATTGTAAAAAATTCGTTGAGCGAGAAATAAGGCGTGGAAGAAAGTACGACGCAATCATTATGGACCCACCAAGCTATGGCAGAGGTCCTAACGGTGAAATGTGGAAACTTGAAAACGAATTGTATTCGTTTGTAGAACTTTGCGCAAACGTCCTTTCGGACAACCCCTTATTTGTGCTTATAAACAGTTATACTACGGGACTTCAACCACAAGTTCTAAAAAACATACTTGCGCTAACCGTTGGCAATGACCGTGGTGGAAGAATAGAAGCGTATGAAGTCGGGCTTAAAACCCAAGAAAAAGGCGTGATTTTACCCTGTGGCAACAGCGGAATTTGGATAAGTGAATAACGTTATGGAAGATTTAATAATTTTACACGAAGATAATCATATTATAGTTGTATTAAAACCGCAAAATATTCCGTCTTGCGAAGATTCAAGCGGGGATAAGGACTTACTAAATATGATTAAAGATTATATTAAGGTAACCTACAATAAACCTGGCAACGTCTATTTAGGGCTTGTTCATAGACTTGATAGACCGACGGGTGGGGTTATGGTTTTTGCCAAGAGTTCAAAGGCTGCTGCAAGGCTTTCTGAACAAATTCAAAACGGCGACTTTGAAAAAAGATATTTTGCTGTTCTTGCTGGCGTTCCTAAGGAAGAAAAGGCAACCTTAACTCACTATATGAAAAAGAATGCCGTAAATAATATGGTTTACGTTTGTCCTGCAACCGTTCAAGGCGCAAAGTTTGCTGAGCTTGAATATGAAGTTCTTGACAAAAAGGACGAACTTTCTCTTGTAGACGTAAGACTTCACACGGGCAGAAGCCACCAAATCCGTGTTCAAATGAATGCAATCGGCTGTCCCGTATACGGAGATATGCGCTACGGTGGGGAAAAAGCTAAAAAAGGCTATCTTGCACTTTGGGCATATTATCTATCGTTTACGCACCCTGTCAGCAAAGAGCGTATGGTGTTCCGTGTTCAACCACCAAAGGAAAACGCACCTTGGACGGCATTTGACACCGACCGTACAGTTACCATAATAAAACCAAGTATTTAAAACGCAAAAGCGGTGGAAAATCCACCGCTTTTTATATAAACAAACCGAGTAATTTATAGCCACCCAACAGGATAAGAATAACGGGTGGCAAAAACCCGATTTTACCGAATTTTTTTGCAAGCGAAGTGCTTGCAAGCGCTATGCCAAGTGCAATCATAAGTGCGTGCATAACGGCGATTGTTATTGGGACGTAAAAGGCGTTTATGCCCATTAAAGATAGCGATAAGTTTGCAAGTGCACCGTCAAGACCAACGGCAAAACCGGTTACAAGCGCTTGACTTAAAGCACCGTTAGTCTTATGCTGTGTATCTTCTTTTTTCTTGAAGATGTTGTATAGACCAACGCCTATTAAAATTAGTCCGCCAAGGCTTGCGGTTTTTTCGCTTATTTTTTCTGCAAAGAAAGCGGTTAAGTAGTTTGTGAATGCGCACATTACAAAAACTGTAACAGCAATACCTAAAATAATAGGTAGTTTTTTGCCGTTAGAAAGTGAAAGTGAAAATCCACAAACAAAAGAATCAATACTTACGGTTAGTGCCGTTACAATTAAAAAAGCAATCATTAGTGTATCCGAAATTTTTTATATTTTATTGTATGTATAAAACAATAAAAATGTTCGGTGAGAAATGTATTAGACGTGCGTTTTTTGTTAAAAATATGATAAATATACTATTATTTTCAAAAAAGGTCAAAAGGCAATTGACAAAAGGCTTTTTTTTGTGTAAAATATAGCAGATACATTGTGTAAATAAAAGGAGAAGTGGCTTTTATGAAATTAGCTAAATCCTATAAATTTATTTTGCTGATTACTGCGTTTATCTTATCGCTTGCAATGGCGATAGGCGGTTTTACCGTTACGAACGCAAAGGCAGATACGGCAACATTGAGCCCGACGAAGTATTTTGAATTTTCGTCAGGGGTGGAAGCAGAATTTAGTGAGGGTGCGCTTAAAGCGACCGTAAAAGACGGCAGTGCAATTAGCTTTAACAAAGAACTTGTTATAAGCGACCTTGGTTTAGAACTTAACGTTCCAACCGATTTTACTGCAACTGTTGTTATTACTTCTGATTCTTACTACGTTCACGGCAATAAAAATGCAGAAGGCAAATTCATAACTTCGATTGAAAACGAAATTGAACTTTCAGCAGGCGCTCAAACGGTTAAGATTGGCGTTGACGATAACGGCTACGTTACCCGTAACGGCAGTGTAGTTTCTTCTGATAAGTTTTATAGGGTAAAAGAAGTAAACGAATGCGCAATCGGTAAGATTGTAATCAAGTTTTCAAGTAGTGTAGAAAATGCACAAGGCGTGTTCACTTTGTCGTCAGTTGACCAAAAGGCAAGTGATGCAAGTGCTACTTATAAGCAAACTTTTGCTGTTAAAGACGGTGAACTTGAAAAGATTGCTGCACCCAGAATCGTTCTTAATGAAGATTTCTATACGCAAACTGCAAAGGGCAAGTATACGGCTTATAAGTTTGTAAGCAACGGAGCAAAGACGTATGATGTTAACGCAAGCGCATATTCGTTGACTGAAAAGATTTCTTCAAGCAACATTTACGTTGTAGCAAACGATGAATATATTTGGCGTGAATCGGTTGAAAAGCCCAACACTGTTGCGTTTATAAAAACTGGTACGGCTTTATTATCACTTACCATAGACGGATATACTGACGGATATAAAGAAACCGTATCTGTAATAGTAAAAGATAAAGATGTTGACGAACAAGCACCTGTATACAAATTTGACCAAGAAGCGTACGACGGATTTATGTCTGCACTTGAAAAAGAATATCGTGACGTTGAAGCAAATACGTCCGTTGCGTTAGGCTCTACATTAAAAGTTCCATCAATGGCTGACTTGGTATTTGATGATTATTCTTCTTACGCTGACCTTACGTCAACCACCTACTATAAAGCAAAGACCGAAAGCACGTCTTCAAATATGGAATTTGACCTTGATGAAGTTTCAAACTATCTTTTCTACGTTAGATTTAAAGATGCAAGCGGAAATACAATGGACGCTTCAAACTTTATGGAAACTGATAAAGACGACCCACTTAAAGTCAACTATGGTATTTACGGTGAAGATAATAAAGTTACTGGTTATATAGGAAACTTTATATTCCGTTTCGTAATTAATGACGACGCTAACATTGTTATAACCCCCGCAGCAAAACAAGGCGCTGGTTATATCGGCGTTAAGTACACGGCTTCTAAGTTCACCATTAAGGCTAACGGCTATAAGACAACTTACACTCTTTTCTACAATGCAGACGTTAATGCAACCGAAGATTCTGATGGCTGGAAAGAAATTCCCAAAGCATCATCTATTACAGATAAAGCTTACGTTTCAGCTGATGGATATACTTACGACCAAATCCAAGAGTTTGCTTACGACGGAAGCTTAACGTTCAATCCTGTTCTAAAAGGTTCATACAAAATTGAATGTACTGCTACAAGCGAAGTTTCGCCAAGAACAGCTACGGCAACAACTATTATCAAAGTAGAAAAAGAACCTGCCGTTGTTAAAGTTGATACCAAATGGTTACAAAACAACGTTTGGTCAGTTGTGTTCCTTTCAATTGGCACTCTTTGCTTAATAGCAATTATAGTATTGCTTTTCGTTAAACCTAAGGAAGAAACAGACAACGATTAATAATAAAGCGAATTGATGCGGGGCTTCGGGAATTCCGGAGTCCCGTTTAGTTAAAGTATGAAAAGTTTTGTTGCAGATAAAAACCGCAAGCTGTCTAAACTTGCATTATATCACGTTGAAGACTTATCTTATTCGGGCTTTATGCGTGCTTTAAGAAAAAAGGATATTAAGGTCAACGGTAAAAGGATAAATGAAGATATAACCTTAAACGTAGGGGATAAGGTTGAAATTTACTATGTCCCCACGCTTTTATCTTCATACGTTAAGCGTTATGCTGACGATAACGTTGTAGTTGTTTATAAAAATAGTGGATACACGTCTGAAACCGTTTACGAGAACTTATTAGTTGAATATTCAAACGCACGTTTTATTCATAGGCTTGACCGTAATACCGACGGCGTTATGATATTTGCGCTTAACGATTTAGCTGAAAAGGAACTGCTTGACGGTTTCAAGAATAGAACGTTTGATAAGAAATATACGGCTAAGGTTTTGGGCGTTGTTAAAAAGGATAGCGAAGTTTTAACTGCATATCTAAAAAAAGATAAGGAAAGTGCAACCGTAACCGTATTTAGTTCGCCCGTAAAGGATAGTGTTCAAATTAAAACGGGATATAAAGTCATAGAAAGAGCAAAAGATTATACGGTGTTGGAAGTAACGCTTTTTACAGGAAAGACTCATCAAATAAGGGCGCACCTTGCCTTTATTGGACACCCTATTATCGGCGATGGCAAGTACGGCGATTTTAGTGCGAATCAAAAGTTTAATCAAAAATCACAAAACCTAACGGCAACAAAACTTACGCTTTATTTTGAACAAAACAGTTTATTATACTATCTAAATGGTAAAACGTTTACCGCTAATTAAAAATTATGCCACAAGATGCTTATACGCTCCGTTACTTATGCGCTGAATTAAACAGCGTATTTAAGGGCGGAAAAATTAACAGAATAATACAGCCGTCTAGCGACGAATTAGTCCTTACTGTTTATACGGGCAAAAAGACTGAAAAACTTTTATTAAACGTCAATCCGGCAGCTCCACGAATAGGTGTTATTAACGAAGAGAAAGAAAGCCCTTTAACTGCACCTAATTTTTGTATGCTTATGAGAAAGCATCTTTTGTCTGCAACCATTACCGATATAAGATTAATCGGGTTTGACCGTATCGTTAAAATAGACTTAATGGCATCTGCTGAATTTTTTGATGCAGTAAAAAAGACCGTTTACGTTGAACTTATGGGTAGATATAGTAACGTAATACTTACTGAAAATGGAAAAATCTTAGGCGGTAATCGTGGCATAAATATGTTTGACGACGGTGTGCGTCCGTTAATTGTAGGTCAGCCGTATGTTTTTCCACCTGTTGGTGACAAAAAATTGCCGTCGGATAAAGGTCTTGAAACGGTGTTCTTAGGTGTGGAAAAATCTGTTCTTGCACAAGCGATATGTTCAAACGTTCAAGGCGTTGCCGTAAGCACTGCAAACGAAATAGTCGTTAAGTATTTTGAAAACAAAAATGAAGAAAAAATTAATAACGGTTGCGATTTTTTCTTATATTTAAATGAGTTTTTATTAAACAGCAAAGCAAATCCTTGCGTTATAAAAGACGGTGATTTGATTAAGGACGTTTGCGTTTATCCTTACAAAACGGTATCGGGCAAAGCTGTGTCGTTTAATACGCTGATTGAAGCCGAAGAGTATTACTTTACCGAAAGGGAAAAGGTTAAAAAATATAACGCTAAGAAAGAGAGGTTAAGTTCAATAACAAGCACGGCAATCAAAAAAGTTAAAAAGCGTCTTACAGCAATTAAGGCGAAAGAAAAGGACGCTTCTTCTGCCGAAGAAAATCGAATTAAAGGCGAACTGCTACTTTCAAATATATACCGAATTAAAAATGGTCAAAGTGAATGTTTGCTTGAAAATTATTACGACGGTACTGAAATTAAAATAACGCTTGACCAAAGGCTTTCTGTTTCAAAGAATGCAGAAAATTATTATAAAAAGTACAACAAACAAAAAAGAACGTTAGTTGCGTTAAAACCACAAAGAGAGCAAGCAGAAGCAGAACTAAATTATTATAGTAGCATCTTAGACGAAATAGAAGTTTGCGATACTTTTGAAGAATTGCTTATTGTTCAAAATGAACTTGAAAGCGCAGGGCTTTTAGTTGAAAAGAGAATAAACGCTAGAAAGAAAAAAGAAGACCAAAGTTTTTGTCGGGTGTATGTCGTTGACGGCATTTACGTCCGTGCAGGCAGAAACAATCTTGAAAACGATAAACTTACCTTTACTGCAAAACCTGACGACATTTGGGTGCACGCAAAGGACTATCACTCAACACACGTTGTTATTGATTGTGGGGGTAAGAAAGTAGACCAAAAGGTTTTACTTGTTGCCTGTGAAATTTGCGCATATTACTCTAAGGGTAGAAGTGGTGGAAAAACCGAAATAGTGTATACTGAAAAGAAAAACGTCAAAAAGCCGTCTAAGTCAAAAAGTGGCTTTGTAACGTACGATAATTTTAAATCTATGGTGGTTAATCCCGAAAAACACGTCGAATTTTTAAAATGCGATTAAAATCGGTGAAAAAACCTTGCGTTTTATTTTTCATTATGATAAAATATTTTAGGAATTTTAAAGGATAGGAGACTATTATGAAATATACTTTTGAGAAAGCAAAGAAAAGTACGGTAAAAATTACGATTGATTTAACTGCTAAGGAATGGCAAACGGCTATTGACGAAGCGTATGAAAAGACCAAAGGCAGATACAGCGTGCCTGGTTTTAGAAAGGGTAAAGTACCCAAAAAAGTTTTGGAAAGTGCGTATGGTGTTGGCGTTTTCTATGAAGAAGCAATCAACCAAGCGTTCCCCAAATATTATTCAGAAGTTTTAGACAAAGAAACTTCAATCGAACCTGTTGCAGCACCCGAAATCGATATTAAGAAAATCAGCGACAAGGGTATTACGATGCTTGCAGTCGTTGCAGTTAAACCCGAAGTAGTAATCGGAACTTATAAAGGTATAAACTTTAAGAAAAACGTGTATAATGTAAAGGATGAAGACGTTGAAGAAGACGTTAAGCGTTTACAAGAACGTAATGCGCGTATGGTTGAAGTTACGGATAGAGCAGTTGCAAACGGCGACAGCGTAGTTATCGACTACTCAGGTAGTGTTGACGGCGTTAAGTTTGACGGTGGCACAGCTGAAAAACAAACGCTCGTTATCGGTAGCGGTATGTTTATTCCCGGTTTTGAAGAGCAACTTATCGGTATGAACATCGGTGAAGAAAAAGATATTAACGTTAAGTTCCCAGAAGAATACCACGCTGAAAACCTTAAAGGTAAAGATGCAGTGTTTGCAATCAAACTTCACGAAATCAAAGTTAAAGAACTTCCCGAAGTAAACGATGAATGGATAAAAGAAGCAATCGGTGCTGAAAGTGTTGAAGCTTACAAGAAAGAAACCAAAGAAAGAATGGAAAAGAGCAACGCTGATAGGGCAGAACGTGAACTTGAAGACGAAATCGTTAAAAAGGTTACCGAAACAAGTGACGTTGAAATTCCAGACGCTATGATTGAAAACCAAATCGACCGTATGGTTCAAGAAATGGAATATCGTCTTTCTTATCAAGGTCTTAAACTTGACGATTACTTAAAGTATATGAATAAGACTATGGACGATTTTAGAAAGGATTATAAAGAACAGGCAACTGAACTTGTTAAATCACAACTTGTAATCGAAGCAATTATTGAAAAAGAAGAAATCAAGGCTACTGACGAAGACGTTGAAGCAAGGGTTGAAGAAATGGCAAAAGCACAAGGAAAACCTGTACCCGACGTTAAGAAAAATATGCAAGCACGTCAACTTGATTACATCAAAAACGAAATCGTTATTAAAAAATTCTTTGAATTTCTTAAAAACTCAAACACTATTGAATAATTAACAAAAGACAGTATCGTTCGGCAAAGCCGGACGATACTAAAATAAATAAGAATATTTTTTCAGGAGAACGTATATGGATATAAAGAACACCGTAGTTCCTTACGTCGTAGAACAGACGGGTAAGGGTGAAAGAAGTTACGATATATATTCAAGATTGTTAGAAGATAGAATTATCTTTTTGACGGGTGAAATAAACGATGCAGTTGCAGATACTGTCGTTGCTCAGTTGTTGCACCTTGAAGGTAGGGACGCAAATAAAGATATTTGTCTTTATATAAATAGTCCTGGTGGAAGCGTAACGGCAGGGCTTGCTATATACGATACTATGAATTATATAAAATGTGACGTAAGTACCATTTGTATAGGACTTGCGGCAAGTATGGGTGCATTTTTATTATCAAGTGGCGCTAAGGGCAAGAGATACGCTTTACCCAACAGTGAAATTATGATTCATCAACCTTTGGGTGGTGCGCAAGGTCAAGCAAGCGATATTAAAATCCAAGCCGACCACATAATTAAGACTAAACACCGCTTAAATAGAATTCTTTCTGAAAACAGCGGAAAACCCATAGAACAAGTAGAAAAAGACACCGATAGGGATAATTATCTATCGGCACAAGAAGCAAAAGAATACGGACTTATCGACGAAGTATTGACTAAGCGTCCGTAGATTACGGAGATTTATGAAAGACAACGAACATTTACACTGTTCTTTCTGCGGAAAGCCGGAAGAACTTACAAAGCGCTTAATTGCAGGGCCTAGCGGAATATATATTTGTGACGAATGTATTGAAGTTTGCCGTGACGTTTTGAAAGAAGACCAAAAGGCAGAGGGGAAAGAAACTTCGGTTAAACTCTTAAAACCCGCTGAAATCAAGAGCAAACTTGACGAATATATTATCGGTCAGGACGAAGCAAAAAAGGTGCTTTCGGTTGCAGTATACAACCACTATAAAAGAATAAACGCAACCAACAAGGATTCGGACGTTGAACTTGATAAGAGCAATATTTTGGTCCTTGGTCCAACGGGTAGCGGAAAGACGCTTCTTGCAAGAACGTTAGCAAAGATTTTGGACGTGCCGTTTGCCGTTGCAGACGCAACTACACTTACCGAAGCAGGCTACGTTGGTGAAGACGTTGAAAACATTTTGCTTAAACTTATCCAAAACGCTGATTTTGATATTGAAAAAGCTCAAAAGGGTATAGTATATATCGACGAAATCGATAAGATTGCAAGAAAGGGCGAAAACGTTTCTATCACTCGTGACGTTTCTGGCGAAGGTGTTCAGCAAGCGTTATTAAAGATTATTGAAGGCACGGTCGCATCAGTTCCACCGCAAGGCGGAAGGAAACACCCACAACAAGAATGTATTAGATTGGACACAACTAATATTCTATTTATTTGTGGCGGAGCGTTCGTAGGGCTTGAAGATATAATCAATAAGCGCAATGGAACTACTGCATTAGGTTTTATCGGTAACGTAGAGAAAACTAAAAAGACGTCAAATTCTATAATTCGTGACGTTCAACCGCAAGATTTGATTAAATACGGTTTGATTCCCGAATTTGTTGGAAGAATTCCTATAACGGTTGGACTTCATCCGCTTGATGAAAGTGCGCTTGTAAATATTATGACTCAGCCTAAAAACGCACTTATTAAGCAGTATAAAAAACTTATAGGTCTTGACGAAGTTGAACTTGAAATAACCGACGGGGCAGTTAGTGCCGTTGCGAGAAAGGCGATTGAACTTAACACGGGTGCAAGGGGGCTTAGAACTATACTTGAAAATCTTATGATAGATACAATGTATGACTTGCCGTCGGCAACCGATATCGAAAAGGTTATAGTTGATGAAAACGTCGTAACAAACGGCGCAAAACCCACTCTTATTAAAAAACAAATTGCGTAATATGTAAAAATAAAAGGAAAATCCTAGCGGTTTTCCTTTTATGACTAAAAAAGAAAAAATTTTTTAAAAACTTT
>JAZNFN010000136.1:0-2458 GCA_045576035.1 Christensenellaceae bacterium | reverse complement strand
TTCATAAGTACCGTCGATATTCATTTTGTAGTGGTTTACTGTTGCGGAACTTGTAATTCCCTTAATATATCTGTCGTAAAGGAAAGTTCTGTCGTCATCAGTAAGGTCGTTCTCTAAGTCTGCGTGTGCCATTTGAGCGACGTATGCCATTGAACGCTGAGTATCGCCATAAGACATTATAACGTCACCGTCATATTGAACGTAACCAACACCGATAAATTCTCTACCTTCGTTTCCGTCATTAATGTTTACGATAGAGCCATAGAACCTATAAACGTTTCCATCCTTGTCATAAACCATTTTGGTAGTGCTTAAATTAATAATTTCAGTTAAATCGCCGTCGTATTTATTCCAGCTACCGTCAGCATTCTTTTCTGCCCAACCGTAAACGGCTTCACCACCGATGCCGAAAACGTTTGCTTTGTTTAGATTATTTGCAGTATGATAATCAATAGGTGCAATTAAAATACCAAACGTAGCACTTCCTTCTTCGATAGCCTCATATTCATCTGCAGAAATAGATATGTTATATCTAAGACCTGATTCAGCATAATTATTGGTATCATCTTCGTTGTATGCCATTCTTACTTGTGCGTCATCATTTATCTTAAATGATGAAAAACTGCCACTTGCCTTAGCTGGTTGTGCACCAAAAATGCCCATTAATCCGATAAGGAAGCAAGCCACACAAACAAAAAGCGTTGCTCTAAAAATTTTCTGATTCTTTTTCATAATTTTTTCTCCTTTTTTTTACAGTCCTTGTTCATTTCCTATTGCACCAAAAATATCGTCACGGACATCTTCGTATTCCAATATAGACCCTTCGCTTAGCGCCAAAACGTCACCATAAATTTGCACTAACAAAAGGCTAGGGCGTGTATATTCCTTTTTTTTCATAAAAAACCTCCTTTTTTTTTACTTTTTTAAAGAAATATTTTAAGTTTTGTTCTTTTGCTTCTCTTTTATTTTGCAACTACATAATTAATCCTCCTTGCAATTAATTATACTAGGTTTAATTTATGTCGCATATATAAAGTGTCTAGTCAAAAATATCGGGATACATATCTTCTGCGCCGTCAAAATTTATCCCTTTCTTAAACCCTACTTTTGTAATGTAATAATACGGATACTGGTCTTGGCTTGTAGTTCCTTCGGTATAGTCCGTCCAAGCCTGTGCAAGTAATAATTTCGGACAACCGAAGATTTGGTCGTAAAACTCAATCAAGTCTTCAATTTCGTATGAAATGGTGTACCAATTCCTTGCTTCGTTTACAGTTACGTTGGTCGCCTTAAACGCATAGTCGTTTACACACAAGCCGTATCTATCGGTAGACATAAGCGTTTTATCGGGGTTTGCTCTTAAATAATCAAAGTCTATCGTTTTTACCCTTAAAGTATTCGCTCTGCCATAATCGTCAACGACGATAGAAAAACTCAATTTTTCGTAACCGAGCGTCAAGAGTTCTTCAAGTAATGATTTGCTTATTCTGCTGTTTTCAAAAGCCATAAGCAAGTATCTACCTTTATTAACTTGTTCCCTCTTAATCTCTTCGTAAACGTGGTCTTCTGTCGCACCAGACTGTTCATACGATATATAAGTATATTTGAACTTATACGCTACTTCCTTTGTTATGCCGCTTGCGTCTTCAAAGTCAATAACGTCTTGCCCGCTTTCTGCTTCTACACCGTTACAACGTCTTGAATTGCTAGTACTTGTTGATAAATACTTCCAAGTTGCGTCCCCTTCGGCTCCGTTTCTTGCCCATACAAACGAATACATATCTTGTTCAGAGAACATATCGTCGTACGATACGGTCGCAAACTCTAAATCCGAAATCAACACTTTACCGTCTCTTTCCGTACTTACTGCATATTCTGCCCCGCTATTCATTGAAAACGCAAAGAAGGGATATTCAGCTTTTTCTGCAAAGAACACGTCGTAATCTTCAATCAAGTCTTTAACGTTATACTCTATCGTGTACCAAGTATCGCTTTCTATCGCCCTTGTAGTAGACGCTTTTTTAACGTATTCTTCATACTTTGCTTCATAGGAATTTACGCCACCGTAATGTGTTGGCGGTTTAGTAATGTCATAAGGTATGTCGGTAACTGATTTGGGGAACGTGTTATCTAACACTGACAAGTTAGTTGTGCCAAGATATCCTGTAAATTTCTTTTCTGAATCGGTTTTGTAGCACACCTTAAATCTTAAAACGGTTATTCCGTCGCCCAAAACTTCTTGTAACATTTCTTTACTCATTACCGTTTGCGCTTTGACCATTACCGACGGATATATCGACCTAGACCCGTCAATATATTCCATTATAGGCGCGTCAATTTCATATTTTGGTTTTATTCGGTTAAACGCTTCCGTTCCGTCAAGAACTCTCGTTTCCGATCCTGAGAAAACACCTGGAATATAAACGTTGCCAGAATTCGTTCCGTGCCAATAGCGGTT
>JAZNFN010000135.1:0-2387 GCA_045576035.1 Christensenellaceae bacterium | reverse complement strand
AAATTTACTATTTCCCCAATTCGATTTTCACTTGTTTCGTAGTCCAACTCAACAAGTTCTAAATCTTTTTTGCTTGGCTTAATACCATTTACAGGAACTTTGAATGTATCCTTTTGCTTAAACGCCGTTTCAACGATAAGTTTATCGTTCGTTATAAGCATAGCGTCCGAATCGTAATCACAACCGTTTAAGCGTTGTTGAATATTCTCGCCTATCGCATTTACGCAAACGATATTCTCGCCTAAATCAAAATAATTCCAAATATCAATTGAAAGGTTATTTGTTGCGCAATATAAGTTTCCCATCGTAATATGTGGAGAACGTGCGCAAACTAATTTTTCGCCGTTTTCAAACTTTTTACAGGCAATTTCTCCTTTATCCAAAATAGCCGATTGATTATTTGTGTTATGTAAATCAAACTCACCTGATAATGCTAACAACATTTCAGGTCCATTTCCAAACAATGTTGCGTTTGTTCCCGTTAAGAGAATATGTCCTTGCTTTAATCTATCTTTTTGCGATTCAACTACGTCGTTTCTAAAATTATAATATAACTTGGTGTCCTTAAAATCGTAGTTAATACCCATCAAGGTAAAGATTACGTCGCTACGCTCGGCAAGTCCGTCGGAAAGTTCTTCCGCTTCGTCGTTTTCTTCTCTTTTGTAAGCCTCGCTAAAATGATAGCGCATAAAATCGTAGTCGTTTCTTATGGTTGTTAAATAGTCTTTGCTTGGCTTTAATAATTTTTCTACTTGCTCTTCATTTAAGCCCAAAGTGTTGATAAATTGATAACTACTTTGCACCATTTTACCGTCGAAGAACTTCGTGCGTTTATCATATTTTACCACGCCAAAAGTACTGTCAACTTTATCAATCCATTTGCGAACGTTGTTTTCAGTAAGTTCATCTCCCATAAATTTAAG
Source organism: Christensenellaceae bacterium (assembly GCA_045576035.1). GTDB lineage: Bacteria > Bacillota > Clostridia > Christensenellales > Borkfalkiaceae > UBA1259. Next base: position 1,464 of record JAZNFN010000135.1, on the reverse strand, counting down.
GAATTTCATACTGTTAGGTGTTGTAACCATAACAATTTGACTTACATCCGTTGCAAGCGTTATAAATCCCCTTGCTTTTAAGTCGGCAAGAGTTATATTTTTATCCTTAAACCATTTTTGAAGTTTTGTTCTAAACGCGCAAGACTTGAAGAACTTGTTACGAAGAAGGAGCATATGCTTTTCGACATAGTCACCCGTAAACAAACTTTCGTCGAGCAAACTTTCTCCGTCCCAAATATCATTTTCTATTGTGGTTTCTTTTGTCGTGGCAACCAAAACGCCGTCTTTCTCTTCAACGCTTACCACTTCTTCTTTGAATTCGCTTTTGCAGTCTTGAATAAATAATATGCCGTTAAGCGGAATATCTATCGTTCCTTTTAACGAACTTAAAGAAAGAGATTTATATGCTTCCCACGATGCCAAGTCTCCCGTAGGTTTTAAACCACACTCACCCCATTTAGACATATGATTAAGCAGTTTTTCGTTAATAAACAAGCATTTACCTTGACGAGAACTTCCGCTACTTCTTTTATAACGAACGTAATGTACGCCGTTAAGATTAAAACCATTCTTATAAAAATGTTCTCTTAATCCTTTACGGTCCTTACGGTCTTTACTATTGTTTTTATTTTGATACGTGTATGTGAATTTTAAGTTGATAATCGCAAGAGTATATTGGTTTTGATATTCATCTTCAAAAGAGAAACTGTTTCTACATTTAGAATAATAGCACTTTTCAAGCTCAATTAAATCAAGGGAATAATCCAAAACGTTTTTGAACAAGCCAAAATAAGCGTGGTCTTTTTTAGAAGGCAATATAAAACCCTTCTCCACGCCGTTTATCAATTCTTGTTCGTATATATCTTTCGCTTCTAACGAAATAATATGATAACCCTTGATTTCCATTTGAATCTCTCCTTGCTTATATTATACAACATTTAGCGAACTTTTTCAATCGAAACCGATACGCAAAGAAAAAGAACTCGAACAACAAGTCCAAGTTCTTTATGAGTTAAAGTATTTCGCTAAAAATAGCAACGGTCAAATGTCCACATTTATGTACATCTGACCGCTTTTGTAAAAGTTCTTTATTGTTTTGCACTAAATTATTATAATAACATTAAATCACTGAATCGGCTTCATTCTTTGATAAATTCGAAATTGCCAAATCTAAATCTTCTTTAAGTTTGTTATTTTTGAAGTAATAACTATTGCTATAGGCTGCTAATTTTCCATCGTTTTCTCTTCTTTCTATTTCTGCACAAACACACTTTTGTAAAAGCACATACACATCTTCATAAAATTCTATTAACTTAGGTAGGTCCTTTGGCAAATGATTATGTTTTTTCAAATAAAGCTTCTTCATGCCATACAACATGTAATAATCCGAACTTGTTATAAAACTGTATTCCGGCTTGTTATATGTATTATCCAATATGTTTTGTTTAATAATACTATTTCTTT
>JAZNFN010000134.1:0-3613 GCA_045576035.1 Christensenellaceae bacterium | reverse complement strand
TTATACAGACATTTAAAATAAGTTGCCCAAGGCAACGAAAGTTGCCTTGGGCTAATATTTTTTTATTAAGCCATGCCACAATATATAGTTGATTTTAAAAGGGCGAATAAAAAGCAAGCAAGAGTAGGCAAACGCCCGAAGTCAATAGTTTACATATTGGCGAGGGCTTTAACGACCTATTGCGTAGTTTTTTATTCGCCCTTTATCAAGCGTTTGTTGTAATAGCGCCTTTTATTTTACGATTGTTTGTGCTTTTATAAGACTATCGCTAAACAAAGGCAATAGTTTTTTATATGAAGCGTCCCTTTGCTTTTTGTCTTGAAAAATACCGACCACGCACGAACCGCTACCCGTCATTATCGCACACGGTGCGCCTGCTTTTTTTAGCGCATAAATGTTTCCACTCATTTCGGGAACTATTTGGCAAGACGAATAATAAAGGTCGTTCTTAATTAAACTTATAAACTTTTCAAAATCGTTTGTTTCAAGCGCCTTTTCCGCCGCCACCGTGCAAGGTTTATAGGTTTTGCCTATCTTATCGTACCCTTTATAACTTGAACGTGCAGAAACGCCTTTTTGTTCGGTTATAAGGATTAAATACAATACTTTATCTATATTTTTATGCGCAACCTTTTCTCCACGCCCGGTAATTACCGCATAACCACCGTCTAACATATAACCAGCGTCGCTACCAAGCGATTGAGCAAGTGGTAAAAGTTTTTTACCCGTGTTATAAATTCTTTCCATACCGTTTAGCACGCCTGCTATGTCTGCGCTTGAACCGCCAAGCCCACCGCCTACGGGTATGCCTTTTTTAATTTTAATATCCACGCCGTTAGTCTTAAACTTTTCAATAAAAAGTTTTGCCGCCTTAAATGCGTTGTTATCCACAGCCACGCAGTCCACGGGGATACCTTCGCATAAAAGGGTTATCTTTTGGTCGGCACGCTCTTTTATGGTTATTTCATCAAATAGGTCAATAGACGCAACCAAAGACTTTATGTCGTGAAAGTTTTCGGTTGCGCCTAAAATATCCAACGTTAAATTGATTTTTGCCGGTGTTTTTATTTTAATTTTTTTCATAAGTAACTTTTCCTTACAATTTGCTTTTATCTGCGTCTATACACCACTATTCTCTCTTGCCCTGTAAGTGGGAACTGTAATTCTTTGTTGGTATTGACAAGTTGTTCAGGGCATACGTTAAGACGTTTTGAAAGCGACCACAATTCTTCGCCTTCTTCTGGTATATATACGCTTATGGCGCTAGTATTCTTTGCCTTTTCGCCAAGCACTTTTATATCTTTAACTATCCTATTTTCATACTTTTCAACAGGGTAAACGGTAAAGAATACTTCTGCTTCAAGTTCAACTTCGGTAAGCGAAACTATCTTTGCGCTTGCCCTTTCGGCTTTTAGTACGACTTCGATTAACGTGTCGCAATTAAACGCACCGTCAAGCGTTCTTTCAAACGGTACTTCAAGTTTTCTAACAAACACTTTACTGTCGCCGTCTTTCATAAATGCCGTTGCCGACAATACTCCCGTAACGACAATGCCGTTATCGGTGCATTCGGTAGAAATAACAGTAGCCTTTTCTCCGCCAACAGCAAGCACGGTTGCACCGACGGGAAGTTCGTTCACGGTCGATTTGCCGTTTATTACTTCTGTGTAACCCCTTAAATCACACGCTTTATACGACGGAAAATTTTCATACTGCAATTCAACTTCGTTTTCGGTGCTGAACGCATCTGATGCCACCGTTACGCACACCGAAGTAAACGCTTCGCCCTCAAACGATAAGGTTACGCTTGCATTTACCACACTTTTGCCCGTTTCTTCGTCGACCGAAATATCCGTCTTAAACGCACGCTCACGCACCTTTGCGGTCGCTTGCATATTTGGCATTGCTTCTTCGCACTCAATTTCCATACGGAAAGGCACAACCCTATTTTCTCTTATTATATCGTTTTTATCGTTTTTTTGCAACAAAACTAACGATAAAAGCACTTCTCCGTCCACAATTATAGTCCCCACGCCACTTTGAACGGCTGTTATCACTCCGTTCGCACGGTGAAATAAAACTTCTTCGATAGGATAAGCAAGTTCAAATTCTTCTTCTATTGGATAAGTTCCACGCTTAATCCCAAGACTTTTAATGTAGTTTAGTTGGTTTTCTTTTACTACAAGTTGCTCTCCGCCCGTCAAAGCACTTACTTCATTACAGTCGATAAGTTGTGCGCTTACCGTTAAGTATGCGCTTACAGTCAGGTATGCACCTTGATTATCGGCTTCGGCTTTGTCAACCACGGCAGAAGTAATCGTGCGACAAGTATCTTTGATTTTATCGCTTTTTATACTGCCTGCAAATTCGCTTCCGCACTCACACTTTTTTATGCCACCGTCAACGCTTAGATAACTTATATAAAATATTATTTTACCGCCGTAGTTAAGTTTTGCGTTTTCAACTTCACTTTCGTTGACGCTAACCCACGGCGAAACCGAAAGCACGCTAAAAACGTCTTCCGAACGCACGTTGGATTTTACTTCGACTTTGATTTGCTCTTTAACTTCGCCTACTCTTTGATTGTAATTTATCTTTTCAAAAACAGGTTCGACCATAAACCCCTCCTAAATTTCATACCGTTAATACATTATATAAAATTTAAGGGCTGATTATGACAAAAAAATAACGCAAAGATATTCTTTGCGCTATTTAACTGCTTTTAGTTGTTTCTTTAAGTTTAACACGCCCACACATATACTCTGAATATGAGTACGACGTTTTTCCCTTAAAACTTTTGTCAAACGGACTGACCGTAAACAATGCGGGATAAACGCCTATTACTCTGCCTGAAAAACTTACAAGTTTGTTTCTGCCAAGATTTAGCGTAACGTCTACCGCCTTGTCTTGCATTCTTTTAATGCTTTCTTTAACCTGACTTAATGATGTTGAACTCTTTATCATACTTAGGTTATTGCACTAAAAATATTTTTTATTCGCTTTTTTAAAACTTTTACTTATTCTTCGTCTTCGAAGTCTTCGTCGTCCTCATCATCTTCTTCATCTTCGTCGTCTTCTTCAAAGTCTTCTTCGTTGATGTCGGGAATATCGAAGTCGTCGGGTTCGTCGTAGGATTCCTCTTCTTCCTCTTCGTCTTCGTCGTCGAACGCACCCTCTTCTTCGGCAAGTTTATTTAAAGAAAGCATTTCTTCATCTTCCTCTTCTTCCTCTTCTTCATCGTCAAGGAACTCCTTCCAACTTTCATCGTCTTCGGGATTTGCTCTGCTTTCTTTATATTCCATTTCTTCGGCACACTTAGCGCACATTTTTTCGCCCAAACCAATATAGTTTTGGTGACAAATAGGGCAAAGTTCTAAACCTTCGTTTTCATCGTCTTCGTCAACGGCAAACACCAACGGCGGCGCTTTTTTAAGTTCTGCTTTACAAACGTCACAATACTCTTCGCCTTGACGCATATAGTTTAAATCACATCTGGGACATTTTATCCAACCAGCCATATCTTTCTCTCCATATATATCATATATATTTATTGATATTATTTTTAGTTCCTATACGCAAAAAATTATTTTTTGTTAATAGCAACGCTGACTGC
>JAZNFN010000133.1:0-4209 GCA_045576035.1 Christensenellaceae bacterium | reverse complement strand
TGACCTAATTTTTGCTGTATAATCAAACTCACTATTTGTAAAGGTGAGTTATGAAAAAGATTATTTCAATATTTATTATAATTATTTTTAGTTCTATTTCGTTTATAATAAGCGTGCCGACTAACGCTTATGCTAAAAGCACATATTTAAGGGTTATCACAGAAGATACTCCGTTTTATAAAAACGTGCTTGACTATTCGCCGTTATTTTATTTACCATATACTTATTACGTTAAAGTTTTAGGTGAAGAACAGGATTTCTATCACGTTGAAGTGTACGGTTACGATAATGCAGGACTTGACGGGTTCGTTCCAAAAACATATTTGTTTGACGACGGTTTGGAAGTAAAAAACCCCTATTTAACGTTAAAAATTACCACAGCGCAAACTGCCCTATTGTATGCAGACCACAATTTAACTGACTCTATACAATACATTTTTCCCGACCGTGAACTTATATACTACGGGTGCTACCCTATGTCAAGCGGTAACGTTTACTGCGTTAGTTATAACGATAAACTTGGTTACGTTAAAGAAGAAGCGGTAGTTCCTTTCATTATTGAAAATCACCCTAACGAACTGACCTTTCTTATTCCCGACACACCGCCCGAACAACAAGAAAGTTCACCGTCAACGCTCCCAGAAGACTTTTTTGGACTTAAAGTAATAATAGTAGTGTGTTTAATATTTGCAGGGATAATTGCCCTGTTCGTTGCGCTAAGTAAAAAAACCAACAAGTCGATTGCCGTTGGGTACTATGACGAAAACGATTATGAATAACAAAATCCCGAAGCCAAAACAAGTTAAAAGTTTTGACTTCGGGATTTTTTATGCAATTTGTCGTAATTTTTCTACAACGGTATTACTTTTTTCTTTCTTTTTCTTTTGTTTTTCTTTTTGTAAAACCCTTATGTACAGTTCGGAAAAAAAGCTTATCGGCAAGCATTTCTCTCTAAAATACTCATCGCTTATTCCAACCTTATCCATATAACGACAAAGTTTTTTAACAAGTGCAATCTGTCTTCTAAAATACTTCCTACTAACAGCGTCAAAGCCTATAAAATATTCCTTAGCCTTTTGCTTGAAATACTTGTATTCAAGACAATCGTTTTCATAATCGTTTATTTTTGACATAAGCTTATTTAGTTTTTCTTTTAATTCCATCAATACAACTTTTTGATTTGTAAGAGAAATTATCTTTTCGCACTGTTCTTCACAAGGTGAAAAATCGCTCATTGACGAAAGTGCTTTTCTCAATACTAAATCATCAATCTGTTCCATAACCGCTTCAATGTGTGGATATGCGTAAAGCAAAGTTTTTGTATAATATATGTTCATATCAGTCTCCTTTCACTTAAACCTACACCCGTTCCGTAGATGCGCCTTTACTATAACTTACAAAAATTGCCAAAGTCAATATTTACTGTCTTAAAAAACGAACATTTGTTTGTTTTTATTTATATTTTATTGACTAATTATGACAAGTTTTGTCATATTTGATATAGTATTTCGTTTTTCACCTATAAAGAATAAGTTTAGAAGAAAACCTTATATATTAATTTAAAATAAAATCTTTAAATATAATGACAAAATTTTTTTTATGTGCTAAAATAGTATTTATGAAAGTTTTTAACATTATTAAATCAAAATTATTTTATTTCACGTTACTTACCGTAGGATTAATTTTATCGCTTACGGCATTTAGTGGCACGTTTTTTGCAAGCGCAGATACTACTGAACAATTCAGTGCGTCATTGTATCTTCCGTCAAGCCAGTTAGAGTTCACTTCTCTTTCTAATCCAACCGAAGCGTATTCCGATGATGAAGTTACTGCAATTATTCAAGACAACACGTCGTTACTTGTAAGTTATAAGGGCAGTATTAAGACCATTTCTTCTTCTAAGATAATGGACGTTAAAAGGTTTGACAAGGATTCTATTATTTTTTCTGCCGACTCTGATATTTATAAAGTTACACTTAACGATGAGTCTACCTACGTTGCTTCTGACGATAATAGACTTACCCTTAACAACAATAACGGTGAGAGCGTTAGTTATTTTGATAAAAACGATAATTATTTGATAACTGCACATCAAGAGACAATGCAAGTTTACAAAATTGAAAACGGTGTCATTGTTGAATTAACAGAAAAGCTTATTTCAATTAAAGACGGCACAAACGTTGCGATAAATGATAACAACGAAATTTTTTACGTTATGGACGATGGCGTTTGGAAAAGTAACGTAAGCGACCTTAATAGTAGAGAACGCATCATAAGCGACACCCCCACAAGAATTATTGCTAACAATAATTTTGTTTATGGAATTATTGATGCAAAAATTTATCAATTCCCTATTGCAAAAAATGCTACTTCTACCCTACTACAAATGACTGAAATTGACAAGAACTTTGACCTTGGCAATATCACTTCATTTAACGGCATATCGTTTAGGGGTAAAAACTTATTGATTACTGACGTTAACAACGTACAAGAATTTGCAGTTAGCGATACTAATCTTGTATTCACAGGTTTTGCAGTAGCAAAAGGTAAAACTGCTTTTAATAGAATTACCAATAATGCTATCGACGTTGAAAAATACAACGATACGGTGGCGGTACTTGACACTCACACCCTAACCGTATTTAACGTCAACAAATCCAATCCTTACGACCGTAAAAACTTTAACGATTATAGAGAAGAAATTACGGTTGAAAACGTTAAACCCGATGCTTTTGCTTTGGGAAACGGCACGGTGCTATTATCTTATGCACACAGAACTTCATCGGGCAGTTTACGCTATTTAAGGTTTGGACAAGAAGTTTCTGATTCTATTACGCTTTTTAGCGGAAACGTTATACACGACGTTACTTATCAAAGCGGATATTATTACGTTCTTGCCGACAACGGAATGGACTCTTCCGTTTACCGTGCAAGTGAAAGTGATTTTGATTTTGTGGAAATTATCGCCGTTAAAAACCAACAGTTTGAACACCTAACTGTTGATGTTTACGGCAACGTTTATCTTTCTACCTTTACTAAAATAATAAAGATAGAAAAATCAAACAATTATGAAACCACCATTACGGTCGTTGACAGCGGATTAACTAATATCAAAAAAATGTCAACTGATTTAGGTGGTGGACTTTTCGTTCAAGACGACAGTAAAATTTACTATATAGTTAATTCAACGCCAAACCTTATTGAAGTAAGTGCTCCGTCTACTAATGTAAAATCCTTTGCACTTAACTTTATAGAAAAGGAAGTATTTTTTATTTACAATAATGAAGAATACGTTTGTGCAAGTGTAAATATGCCCAACCTTGCACTTTCCGAAGTGCAAGACTCCCCCGAATACGTTACAACCGCAGAAAACGCTATGCTTGAAAATTTAAAAATATACTCAGCAAAAGACGGCGCTAACGTTTATAAAGTCGAAAAGACAATGACAGGATTTAACTTTGATTCTATTTGCGATTGCAATAATACTTACGTTTATATTTGCACTATTACTGAGAGTAATGCGTTTAATCAAAGTGTATCTCTTTATGCACTTGCAAGCGACGACCACATTGCATTTATAGACGCACTTGAAGCAGTAGACGTTACTGAAAGTACGTTAAATAAAACGGACGCTCCACAAGTTGCTTACGTTGCAACAGACGTTTCAGGATACTTTTTCCCCATTATAACGACTGACGGAAAATACACTTTAACTAAAAACTCTAACGTTATTAGACTTGACAAGTATACTCAAATTAATCCAAATAAAACGCTTACTTTCTTAGATAAAGACTTTTATTTTGCTAGTTTTGAAGTCGATGGAATCACCCATATAGGTTACGTTCCCAAGGACTTTACTACCGAAGTTTTGTCAGAATATTTCACTTGGCCTGATTCATATACCGAAAAAGTAAATAAAACTACTTTATTTAGCGATAAGAATATGTCTACGGCTATATTAGAACTTTCTAACGGTCAAACAGTTACCGTGCTAAACATTGACAATGACGTTGCTTACGTTTTAGTTTCGGACGGAAACGGCGGAGTTATTAATGGTTATATTTCAGTTTCAGCAATTAAAAACGATGCGGGAACGGCAGTTAGAAATATTCTTATAGTTCTATCCGTCGCTGCTTGCGTATGTGGTACGGCAGTATATTTTGTAACAAGAAAGAAAAAAGATTAAAACGTTATATAAACTAAAAGCCC
>JAZNFN010000132.1:0-3859 GCA_045576035.1 Christensenellaceae bacterium | reverse complement strand
TTTGCATTTTTAAGTTTTATTATAGGGCTAATTCTAAAAGCCGTTTTTAAGTGAGATATGGAGCATAGGGATTTTAAACTTCATTCTAAATTTAAGCCTACGGGCGACCAACCGCAGGCTATTGAAAAGCTTACCGAAGGCTTGCGTGACGGATTGAGGACGCAAGTCCTTTTGGGCGTTACGGGAAGTGGTAAAACTTTTACGATGGCAAACGTAATTGCAAACGTAAACCGTCCGGCATTAATAATTGCGCACAACAAGACACTTGCCGCTCAACTTTGCAATGAGTTTAGAGAATTCTTCCCCGAAAATAGAGTGGAGTTTTTCGTTTCGTACTACGATTATTATCAACCCGAAGCATATATTCCAACCACTGACACTTACATAGAAAAAGACCTTGCAATTAATGACGAAATAGATAAACTTCGCCACTCTGCAACCTGTTCACTTTCAGAGCGTACCGACACCATAGTGGTCGCTTCCGTTTCGTGCATATATGGTCTTGGCGCACCCGAAGAATATTATAGGCTAGCCGTATCCTTGCGCCCCGACGATGAAATTAGTAGGGACGAACTTATGCGCAAGTTGGTTTCAATTCAGTATACTAGAAAGGATATTGACTTTTCACGTTCATCTTTCCGTGTGCGTGGCGATATTGTGGATATATTTCCGTCGTCTAACACTGAAATTTTAATTCGTGTTGAATTTTTTGGCGATACGATAGACAGAATTTGTGAAGTGGAATTTGTTTCGGGCAGGGTGATTTCCGAACTTAAACACGCTGTAATTTTTCCTGCAAGCCACTATGCCGTTGCCCAGGAAAAACTTAACCTTGCCGTGTTAGCAATAGAAAACGACCGTGACCAAGAAGTGCGGTTTTTTAATGAGGACGGAAAACTTATCGAAGCGCAACGCTTAAAACAGCGTACCGATTACGATATAGAAATGATTAAAGAAATAGGTTTTTGCAAGGGTATAGAAAATTACAGCCGTTATTTTGACGGCCGTGAGATAGGCGAACCGCCTTTCACTTTGCTTGATTATTTTCCTAAGGATTTTATAGTATTTATTGATGAATCGCACATGACTATTCCGCAGATAGGCGCAATGTATAACGGTGATAGGTCAAGGAAAACTAATCTTGTCGATTACGGGTTTAGGCTTAAATCTGCGTTTGATAACCGCCCCTTAACCTTTAAGGAGTTTGATGCAAGGGTTGGGCAGTTAATTTGTGTTTCTGCAACGCCTGCGTCTTATGAGATGGGTGAAGCGGGGCAAGTCGTTGAACAGTTAATTCGCCCGACAGGTTTAATCGACCCTGAAATTACTGTTAAGCCTACTAAAAACCAAATTGACGATTTACTTATCGAAATAAACAAAGTGGTAGCAGATAAAGGTCGTGTACTTATAACCACTCTTACCAAGCGCATGGCAGAAAGTCTAACTGAATACCTTAAAGAAAACGGCGTGCGTGTAAGATATATGCACAGCGACATAGACACTATGGAAAGAATTGAAATAGTATCTGCGCTTCGTAACGGTGAATACGACGTTCTTTGTGGTATCAATCTTTTAAGAGAAGGTTTAGACTTGCCCGAAGTTAAACTCGTAGCAATATTAGATGCTGATAAGGAAGGATTTTTAAGGAGTGAAACGTCGCTTATTCAAACGATAGGGCGTGCGGCTCGTAACGCTGACGGACGTGTAATAATGTATGCGGACGTTATTACGGGAAGTATGAAACGTGCAATCGACGAAACGGAAAGGCGTAGAAAAGTTCAAGACGAATACAACAAGGCGCACGGAATAACGCCTAAGACGATTATAAAAGAAGTTGTCAACACGCTTGAAATCACTAAAAAGACCGACAAGGTTAAGGACGTTAAAAAGCAAGATATCCCCGAAGAAATAGAAAAACTTAAAGCACTTATGAAGATTGCATCCGCTAATCTTGACTTTGAAAGGTGTATTGAAATTCGTGATACGATAGCAAAACTTAAATTAAAAATGAGAAAATAACTATGGATTATATAAAGATTAAAGGCGCAAAAGAAAATAACCTAAAAAATATAGACGTAACTATTCCTCGTGATAAACTTGTAGTGTTTACGGGGCTTTCGGGTAGCGGAAAGAGTACACTTGCCTTTGAAACCATTTATGCAGAGGGGCAAAGGCGTTACGTTGAAAGTTTGTCAAGTTATGCTCGTATGTTTTTAGGGCAAATGGAAAAGCCTGACGTTGAGTCTATCGAAGGCTTGTCCCCGGCAATTTCTATCGACCAAAAAACCACTTCGCACAATCCACGTTCAACCGTAGGCACGGTTACGGAAATTTACGATTATTTCCGTTTGCTTTTTGCAAGAGTGGGCGTTCCGCACTGCCCAAACTGCGGTAGGGAAATTTCACGCCAAACTGTCGACCAAATTGCCGATAAAGTTATGGCACTATCTGAAAATACAAAAATTTTAGTAAATGCCCCCGTCGTTCGTGGAAAAAAAGGCGAATACACAAAGCAACTTGAAGGGTATAAAAAAAGCGGATTTGCTCGTGTAGAGATTGACGGCGTTCTTTATGACCTTGGTGAAGATATTAAACTTGACAAAAATAAAAAGCACGAAATAAACGTTGTCGTTGATAGACTTATTGTTAAGGACGGTATTGAAAAAAGGCTTTCGGACAGTTTAGAGACTGCATTAAAACTTGCCGATGGACTGGTTTTGATATCAGTAGTTGGTGGGGAAAGTTTCCTTTATTCTACAAAATATTCTTGCCCCGACTGTGGAATAAGCATTGAAGAAATTGAGCCAAGATTGTTTTCGTTTAACAACCCTTACGGTGCTTGCCCAGAGTGTTCGGGCTTAGGATTCCGTAACGAAATTGATGAAAATCTTGTGGTAAGGGATAAAAACAAGTCTTTGCGTGAGGGGGCAATGACCATTACGGGTTGGAACTTAGACAACGGCAAGATGGCAAACCTTTACTTTGATGCGCTTGCAAAGCACTATAATTTTAGCCTTGACGTTCCCGTAAAAGACTTGCCCGAAAGCATCTACAAAATGATGCTTTACGGCAACAATGGTGAAAAGATTAGAATTTCATATCAAACACGCACAATGAGTGGTAGTTACGATGCGTCTTGGGAAGGGATTATTCCCAACCTTGAAAGAAGATACCGTGAAACGACAAGTGATTATACAAAAATGGAAATTGAACGGTATATGACGGTAAGCCCTTGTAATACTTGCCACGGTAAACGGTTGAGAAAAGAAGCACTCGCAGTAACAGTTGGGGATAAAAACATTTCAGAACTCACCGATATGAGCGCTGGTGAACTTTATGAATTTATTAGCGCCTTAAAGTTTGACGTTACTAAAACGCTTATATCCGAACCTATCATAAAAGAAATAAAAGCAAGGCTTAAATTCTTGATTGACGTAGGCTTAAACTATCTTACGCTTTCAAGAAGCGCATCGACGCTTTCGGGTGGCGAAGCGCAAAGAATAAGGCTTGCAACACAGATAGGCAGTGGGCTTACTGGCGTACTTTATATTCTTGATGAGCCAAGCATTGGACTTCATCAACGTGATAATGAAAAACTTATCGGCACGCTTAAAAAACTGCGTGACTTAGGTAATACTTTAATAGTGGTTGAACACGATGAAGACACTATGCGTACGGCTGATTTTATAGTTGATATAGGTCCAAAGGCTGGTGTGCATGGTGGCGAAGTGGTAGCGTGCGGTAGCATTGAAGACATTATGAACGAGCCACGCTCAATAACGGGCGATTATCTTGCAGGGCGTAGAAAAATTGAAGTACCGCCAGCAAGAAAAGCACCCGACGGCAGATACTTAACCGT
>JAZNFN010000131.1:0-6952 GCA_045576035.1 Christensenellaceae bacterium | reverse complement strand
AAACTATATAATATAAAACACATTCAATTTAAATATATAATAAGAAGATAAATTTATAACAAATGGAAAATTTGAATTTTATTTTAAGAAAACACAACTTAACACTTAAAAAAGCGTTCGGGCAGAATTTTTTAACTGACGTAAACCTGCTTGATGAAATAGTTGAAAAGGCAGGTGTAACTGAAAATGACGTTGTTCTTGAAATCGGTTGCGGTGCAGGTGCTTTAACACGCGCGCTTGCAAAAAAAGCAAAAAAAGTGGTGGGGTATGAAATAGATACACGCCTTAAACCCGTTTTAGAAGAAACGCTTGCTGAGTTTAACAATGTAGAAATAGTGTTTTCAGACGTAATGAAAGAAAAAATTTCGGACGTTGAAAATAAACTTGGCAAGGAATATATAATGGTTGCAAACTTGCCGTATTATATCACTACGCCAATAATTATGCGATTTATTGAAAACGCAAAAAACATTAAAGCAATGGTTATAATGGTGCAAGAAGAAGTGGCTATGCGCCTTGCTTCAAAAGCAGGCGATTCTGATTATGGTGCAATAACCGTAGGCATAAACTTGCGTGGAAGCGCACAACTTGTTATTCGTGTGCCAAGGGATAAATTTACGCCACCGCCAAACGTTGATTCAGCTGTTGTTAAAATCGTTATGGATAAAGATAAGTTTGCTGGCGTTGATTTTGATGCGGTAAGGGACGTTGTTAGATGTGCATTTTCAAGCAGAAGAAAAATGCTTATAAACAATCTAATGAACGGATATAAACTTTCACGGCAAAATGCTGAAAAAGTGCTTTTTGATGCGGGTATTGATTTAACAGTAAGGGGCGAAAATCTTTCAGAAAGTCAGTACGTTGCATTAGCAAAAGTTTTGAATAAAAAGGATAATTAAAAATGGAAAGTAAAAAAAGAATAGTTTTGGCAAGTGGAAATAGTCACAAAATTAAAGAAATATCCGACATGTTACCCGACTATGAAATAGTAGGCTATAAACAGCTTGGCTTTGACTTTGAAATAGAAGAAGACGGAACAACCTTTTATGAGAATGCTCTCATAAAAGCAAAAACCGTTTCCGACGCACTAAATTTACCTGCACTTGCCGACGATAGCGGTATTTGTGTGGACGTGCTTGACGGTAAACCGGGGATATATAGTGCAAGATATGCGGGCGACGGTATTGACGAACATAATAACCAACTGTTATTAAAGAATATGCAAGGGCAAACCAACCGCAAGGCAAAGTTCGTTTGCTGTATGGTGCTTTATAGTCCTGACGGCAAAATTGTTACCGCTACGGGTGAAACACACGGTCAAATATTAGATAAATGTTATGGCGAAAACGGCTTTGGTTATGACCCGTTGTTTTTTAGTGATGATTTGCAAAAATGTTTAGGCGTTGCTAGTTCGGAAGAAAAAAACACGATAAGCCACCGCTATCGTGCTATTAATCAACTTAAAGAAAAGTTAGGTAATTTATAATGAAAGTTTATAACAGCATAACTCAGTTGGTGGGCAGAACACCACTGTTTGAGAGTGTTAAATTACAAAGAGAAGAAAATTTAAAAGCGCATATACTTTTTAAACTTGAATACTTTAATCCGACGGGAAGCGCAAAGGATAGAGCGGCACTTTTTATGCTTAGCGACGCAGAGCAAAAAGGATTAATTAAAGAGGGCGCTACTATAATTGAGCCAACAAGTGGTAACACAGGTATAGGTCTTGCTGCAATAGGTGTTTCAAAGGGATATAAAGTTGTACTTACAATGCCTGACACTATGAGTGAAGAGCGCCGTGCACTACTTAAAGCATACGGTGCAACGTTAGTTTTGACTGACGGTAAACTCGGTATGCAAGGTGCTATTGATAAAGCAAATGAACTAAATAAGCTTACGCCTAATAGTTTTATTCCATCGCAATTTGATAATCCGCAAAATTCGTGTGCACACTATCAAACGACAGGGCCTGAAATTTATGAAGATACTGACGGAAAGGTTGATGTTTTAGTGGCTGGAATAGGCACGGGGGGAACGCTTTCGGGAACGGGGAAATTCCTTAAAGAAAAAAAGCCGAACGTCTTTGTCGTTGGCGTTGAACCTGAAAGTTCACCGCTAATTAGTAAAGGGTTGGTTGGTAAACACAAACTTCAAGGTATAGGGGCGAACTTTATCCCTGAGAACTTTGATAAAACCGTTTGCGATAAGGTACTAACAGCATCAGATGAAAAAGCTTATTATTGGGCAAACCGATTTGCAAAAACCGAAGGACTGCTTGTTGGTATATCTTCGGGCGCAGTTATTGACGTTGCCGTTGAACTTGCTAAAAAGGAAGAAAATGCGGGCAAGACTATCGTTGCCATTTTGGTTGATTCGGGGAATAAATATTTATCTTCGGGATTATATAATTAAGTAAAATATATATTTACAAATAAAATAAAAAAGCCACCTAAATAGGTGGCTTTAACTTTAACGGATTTACGCTCTTTCAACTTTACCGCTCTTCAAGCATCTGGTGCAAACGTACTGCTTAGAAACAGAACCGTTTTCTGCCTTAACGCTTACTTTTTGAAGATTGGCTTCATAGAGTTTAGGGGTTTTACGGTTAGAGTGGCTAACCAAATTACCTGAAAGTTTACCTTTTCCGCAAACACTGCATACTTTACTCATATTAATATCCTCCACTTTGGAATGTTTTATTCATTGACACCGAATACTTTACCATATTATCTGATAAAAAGCAACAAAATAAAGGGGGATTTAGCAAAATTTTATATTTAAAATTTATTGTGTTTTAATTTTTTTTATTTAATATACTTAAAGTGTTGCAAAAAACTTTCAAATATTGTAAAATAAATATAACGCTTATAGTGAGGTTAGTATGTCTGTAAAAACTAATAATATTTACGGAAAGATTATGATATCGGATAAAACGATAGAGCGGTTCATTTCACACGTTGCTATGGATTGCTACGGTATCGTAGAATTTTCTCCAAAAAACTTAATAGACTCAGTTGTTAGTTTTTTAAGATTCGGTTCTAGGGTTAAGGGTGTAAAAGTTCACTCTTTCGGTGATAGAATCTCTATCGATATGTCCGTAATCGTAAAATACGGCGTTTCTATTAAAGCCGTAGTTGAAGCACTAAAAGAATCGGTGAAATACAAGGTTGAACGTTTTACGGGTATGCTTGTTGATACTATTAACGTCAGCGTAATGGGTGTAAAGCGTTAATTTTAATTTAGTTAATTATATTGAGGATATATATGCAAAAAACTATAAACGGAGCAATGCTCAAATCAATGATTTTGACTGCGGCAAAGCTTCTTGAAGTAAATAGGGTGGCAATAGACGCACTTAACGTGTTTCCTGTTCCCGATGGGGATACGGGAACAAACATGTCGCTTACTTTTCAGTCGGCGATTAAAGAACTTGTAAATTGCCACAGCAATAAAGTTTCTGATATTGCCGAAGCTGTTTCAAAAGGGGCGCTTCGTGGTGCTCGTGGTAATTCGGGCGTTATACTTTCTCAGGTTTTAAGGGGGTTTTGTAATACTCTTAAAAAATCAGAAGAAATTGATACGAAGTTGTTTTCGCAAGCGCTTATTTCGGGTGCGGAAGTTGCGTACGGTGCAGTAAGTAAACCTAAGGAAGGTACTATGCTCACCGTTGCAAGAATGGTTGCTGAACACGCACAAAACGTTCGTGGTAAGCATAAGGATTTTGAAACTTTCCTTCCCGAACTTATATCTGCGGGAAATTCTGCTGTTGAACTTACTCCATCGTTGTTGCCGGTACTTAAAAAAGCGGGCGTAGTTGATGCTGGTGGTAAGGGTTTGATGTGCTTATACGAAGGTATGTATAAAGCAATCATCGGCGAAAGCGTAAGTGAAGAAGTGGTTATGCCTGAAAGTGGTGACGCTGAAAGTGTAATGGACCACGCAGATATAATGAACTTAGGTAACATTGAATTTGCGTATTGTACTGAATTCTTTATTATAAATCTTAACAAAAAAACCACTCTTGCTGATATCGAAAGATTGCGTGAAACACTTATGAGCATAGGCGATAGTGTTATAGTTATCGGTGACTTAGAGTTTGTCAAGGTGCACGTTCATACCAATCAACCTGGTAAGGCATTATCAGAAGCACTTGAACTTGGTGAACTTGACAGGTTAAAAATTGAAAACATGTTAGAGCAAAATCGTGCTCTTATGAAAAAATACGAAGCAGAGAAAAAGGAAATGGGCATGATGTCTATTTCTGCGGGCGACGGTATTACGGGTATATTTAAGGACCTTATGGTTGATGCTGTTATAGAGGGTGGTCAATCAATGAACCCATCGGCAGACGATATAGCAAACGCCGTTCAACGAATTAACGCTGATAACGTTTTCGTTTTCCCAAACAACAAGAATATTATTCTTGCTGCTGAACAAGCAAAATCATTAGTAAAAAACAAGACGATTCACGTTATTCCAACAAAGAATATCCCACAGGGCTTTGCCGCTGCGCTTGCATTTAACCCTGAAATTCCTGTTGATGAGAATAAGGCGAATATGATACACGCACTTGATGCTGTAACGGTTGGTCAGGTTACCTATTCGGTAAGGAACACTAAGCTTTATGGCTTTGACCTTAAAGTTGGTGACATAATGGGTCTTGATAGTAAAAAAATCTTAGCGAAAGGCGACGATATTCATACCGTAACGCTTAACCTTATCGAAAAACTTCGTAACGGTGAAGAAATTATTACCTTATATTACGGGCAAGACGTTAAGGAAGAAGATGCTGTTAAGTTGCAAGAAGCAATTATGGAAAAATATCCTGAATGTGACGTTGATATTCACTACGGCGGTCAACCTATCTATTACTATTACATTGCATTAGAATAATTTTACGGGAAAGAGAAATCTTTCCCTTTTTCATAAAACAAATGGAACTTACTAAAATACGCAACGTAAACGAAAAGCGTGAAAAAGAATTTAATAAACTTGGTATATTTGATACCGCAGATTTAATGCGGTACTTTCCTCGTGCTTATTTAGATTTGAGAGAACGCCAACTTCTTAAATACGCATACCATAACGACGTTGTTTTGACTGCGGGTAAAGTGCTTAATATTCCCGTAACAAGATATTATAGGCGTGGCGGACTTGTAAAGGTTGTGTGTGAGCAAGAAGGTTACGTTTTTTCAGTCGTTTGGTTTAATCAACCTTACGTTGCAACAAAGTTAAAAGTAGGTGAAGAATATCTTTTTTACGGTCGTGTAAGGTGCGATACGGGGGAAGTAAGTTTAGTTAATCCAACGTTTGAACTTTGCGAAAAAGCGTTTAGACTAAAAGGAATAGTTCCACAATACACCATCAAAGGCACGCTCACTCAAAAACTTATAAGGGACAGCGCACGTCTTGCCGTTGACGTTGAAAAACCAAAGAGCATAATCCCAAAGGAATTACAAATAAAGTATAACCTTTCAGACCTATATACTGCATATAGGGAAGTGCATAATCCAAGCAGTTTTGATACTGAAAAAAAAGCCGCTTCAAGAATTGCCGTAGAAGAATATTTTGCACTTATTTCTGCGTTTAAGTTTATTAAAGGTGGTAGGGAACAAGTAAGAATAAATAAGTACGACACTACTGCGAAAATGCTTTTAGAATTTATTGTTAAGCGTTTTCCGTTTGAGTTTACAGACGGTCAAAAAGGCGCTGTGAATGAAATTTTTGCCGATATGACTAGTGGAAAAGTTATGAATAGGCTTATGCAAGGCGACGTTGGTAGTGGGAAGACAGCTGTTAGCCTTTGTGCTCTGTTTATAGCCGTTTCTAGTGGCTATCAAGCAGTAATGTTGGCGCCAACCGAAGTTCTTGCAAGGCAAAACTATAATGCCGTTAAAAAGGCTTTTCCCGACTATAACGTTGGGATAATAACCGGTTCAATGACGGCAAAAGAAAAACGTGAAATTAAACTTGCTGTTTCGCAAGGTTGGATAAACATATTAGTGGGTACTCACGCAGTATTAGAAGATGACGTAGAGTTTAAAAAACTTTCGTTATGTATTTGCGATGAGCAACAGAGATTTGGTGTTGCGCAAAGAAGCAGTCTATTAAATAAAGGTGTAACCCCTGACGTTTTGGTTATGAGTGCAACACCTATTCCTAGAACACTATCGTTAATCTTTTACGGTGATTTGGATATTACAACAATTTCTGATAAGCCGAAAATGAGAGTTGGAATTCAGACAAATATAGTGCCAACTGAAAAATATAACGATATGCTTGTCTTTATTGAAAAAGAAATTAAGAATGGTAGGCAGGCTTACTTTGTGTGCCCGAAAATTGAAGGGGACGAAGAGGGTACGGTAATGAGTGCCACCGAACTTTATGAAGAATTAAAGTCTAAACTTCCAAACGTGCGGGTGGGGCTTTTGCATGGTAAAATGAAAGACAAAGAAAAAAATGCCGTTATGCAAGAGTTTAAGGATAAAAATATTGATTTTCTTGTTTCAACCACTGTAATAGAAGTAGGTGTTGACGTTCCCGATGCGTCGGTAATGGTTATATATAACGCTGAAAGATTTGGACTGTCACAGCTTCACCAACTGCGTGGTAGGGTTGGGCGTTCGGATATAAAAAGCTATTGTTTTTTGCTTACCAAAGTTAAAGATGGCATTGGGTTAGAAAGACTTAAAATATTAAAGGATAATTCGGACGGTTTTAAGATTTCAGAGTTTGATTATAAATTGCGTGGTTCTGGCGACTTTATGGGTGATAGACAAAGCGGTAAGTTTATGAGTGACTTAGGTGCACTTAACTATGGAACGGATTCGATTTTCTTTGCTAAAAAAATCAGCGATGAATTTTTTGAACTTGGCAAAGACTTTGAGGCGGTAAAAGAAGTGGCGATTAAAAAGTACAATAAACTTAAAGATATAACTTTAAATTAATATAG
>JAZNFN010000130.1:0-2981 GCA_045576035.1 Christensenellaceae bacterium | reverse complement strand
GCATAAAGATGAATATGGTTATAGTAAGTTAGATAGATATAATGATATGGGGGGGGGTGAAACAGTATTTTATGATATTGAAGATGTCTATTTTAAAGAACGTATAACTTTTTCTAATAAGAAAATGGTAGATGACAGCGACTTAATTGTATGCTTTGTTGATATGAGCGCTTACGGAAGTGGTGCAAAAAAAGTAGTAAGTTATGCGTTGAAACAAAACAAAAAAGTTATAAATTTGTTCGATGTGGAATAAAGGGTGATGTAGTAAAAAAATTAAATCAATGTATTTGTGCGCAAATTGTGGGAAAAGCAACGTTTAAAGCGGTTAAAATAGCGTAATTAATCAAAAAAGTGAAAAGTTTTAAAGTAAATAAGTGCTTCGTTGACAAAAGTGTGCGTTGTAGTGTAAAATAAAACGTGTATAAAAAGGAGAACTTATGGAAAATTTGCGTTTGATGAACGGCAAGCCGTGTGCTTGTGGGAAAAAACACTTTTATGACGTTGAAAATATTGTTTCAGGAAAAGGCGTTATAGAGCAATTACCCGAAAAAGTTAAAAAGTTCGGCGCGAAAAAGGCTTTCGTTCTATCCGATAAAAACACGTTTAAGGTTGCAGGCGAAAGGGTTGTTAAACTTTTAGAAGATGCAGATGTTACCGTCCTTTCGTTTTCTTTCAATGACGATGAAGTAGTTCCCGATGAAAAAAGCGTTGGTCTTGCAATAATGCACTTTGACCGTTCGTGTGATATTATTATCGGCATCGGTTCGGGTGTTATAAACGATATAGGCAAGATTGTAAGCGCTGTTTCTGGTAAGCCTTATATAATAGTTGCAACAGCGCCAAGTATGGACGGTTATGCTTCGGCAACGTCTTCAATGACAAGAGCAGGGCTTAAAATATCATTGCCGTCTCGTGCGGCGGACGTTATTATCGGCGACGTTGATATTCTTAAAACTGCACCTATAAAAATGCTTAAATCGGGCATAGGTGATATGCTTGCTAAATACGTTAGTATCTGTGAGTGGCGTATAGCGAACTTAATAACGGGCGAATATTACTGCGAAAACGTGGCAAAATTAGTTCGTGGGGCGCTATCACGTTGCGTTCAAAACGCTCAAAAACTTATGGAGCGTGATGAAGATGCTATTCTTGCAGTGTTTGACGGGCTTGTTATTGGCGGTGTAGCAATGAACTATGCGGGGGTATCCCGTCCAGCGTCGGGGGTAGAACATTACTTTTCACACGTTTGGGATATGCTTGGCGTAGAGTTTGGGTTAAATGTAGACTTTCACGGAATACAGTGTGCTGTCGGTACTCTCATCGCTGTAAAACTTTACGAAAAGATTAAAAAGATTACGCCCGATAAGCAAAAAGCGATAACGTATGTTAAAAATTTTGACGTTGAAGATTGGAACACTCAGCTTAAATCGTTTTTGGGCAAGGGCGCATTGAGTATGATTGAGCTTGAAAAAAAGGAAGGCAAGTACGACGTTAATAAGCACGCAAAACGCATTGACGTTATCATTGAAAATTGGGATAAGGTTATTCAAATAATTGAAGAAGACCTTCCGTCTGCCCAACAAATTGAAAACGTGCTTAATATCCTTGACGCACCAAAAACGCTATCGGAAATAGGTGTGGATGAAAATATTCTTTCTATAAGTTTTAAGGCAACTAAGGATATAAGGGATAAATACGTTCTTTCTCGCTTAGCGTTTGACTTAGGTGTTATAGAAGAAATTTTATAAACATTATTATATATAATTACACCCGACGGGCGTTTGCCCGTCGGGTGTAAACTTTAAAACCATTATTTAGGACATTTTTATACAGTCGCCAGAGTTTGCGTCTTGAAACATCATCCAATAACCACACCCCGTCATATTAAAAAGTGATGCAGGGACGAAAGAGCAAAATCCTTTAAGTTGTTCGGGTGGATTTTTAGAGTATTCCCCGGGAACGCCGTAACAAATATATTTTTCAGTGCCGTTCTCTTTAATGAGCCCAACGACGTAATATTTATTTTGCGAATAATTAATGCGAACGAAAGCGCAATCGGAAAAAAGTTTTTTTAACGGTGTTTCTTCTGGGAACTTATTAAAAATTTCGTTTAGTTCTCTTTGAACGGTTGAATAGTACGGTTGTCGTCCAAAAGTTTTTTTGCAACCACTAATGTTTGTTTCATTTTGAGTGCAGTAAGTTGGCGAGTATTCTTCTTGCGTTTTATGCGTGCATCTCTTATAAGGCAGTTCATCTTCAAACTGTAAATTTTCACTTTCAATCTCCTTTAATCGTTCAAGTTTAAGCGATATATCTTGTTCTAACTGATAATAATTTTCAGTAGCGACTGCTTCATCGTTATACGGCGTACCTTGTTCGACTTTTTTAAATTCATCGGGTGGGGTAACGGTTGGGTCGGGACAAGGCGCAGGAGGGTATGGTGGTTTAACGGGGTTTGGCGGACAAGGAACGGACGGTTCTTCTTGGTCATCCGATGCACGCTTATTTTCTAAGCACCGTTCGGCAACTGCTTTTTTAAATTCGGTTAAAGATAAAGAAAGTTTATCACTTGCGGAAAACACAATGGTTACGGGTATATTGTTTTTCACGGCGTAAACACCTGCTGAAATTCCCGCCGTTATATTAGGGCAAACGGGTAAAGTCTTTGTTAAGTGGTTTGGGTGTGCGCCAAGCGGAAAAAAGAATTTTTTACCGCACTTATCAATTAAAAGCATAAAAAATTCTGCACCGCTAACGTCGGGCACGTTTACAAGCGAAAGGTTTAGTTCTGCAACACCGCTTTCAATCTCTATCCTAAGTATGCCCGAAGTGGCTAACTTTGTAGAGAAAGGGTTATCAACACGCTTTAATATTAATACTTTTTTTTCAAACGACATACTTTACCTAAAATTTAAAACTAATCACAACTAATTTTTTATTTAAATATATATGATTTAAAAAGGAAAAAAAGAAACGAATAG
>JAZNFN010000129.1:0-5021 GCA_045576035.1 Christensenellaceae bacterium | reverse complement strand
TTTTCGCATACGAATAAGCATTTTTATCATAATATTCACTCCGTTCGTGTGCTTGACGAAATCTTTCCGTTAAACTTAACCTTACAAACGCTTGACGGTATTATGGCACATAACGGCGAAGCCGAACTTTCAATTTACACCCCTACTTCGCTCAGTGGGTTTGATGTGTTTGACAGTTTAATAAGTAATTGTTACAACGATAAAATTACGGCAAATAAAGTAATGCCGTCAACACTTGAAGGGTGTGTGGTAAGACTGTCAGATATTATTGCCTACCTTGGCAAAGACCGTCAAGACGCAACGGTAAGTTTATCTCAACAAAAGGTGTTTAGCGACTTTGGAATAGGTCAAATTAATGCGGAAATCGTAAACAATCTTACGGTAAACGTTATAGAAAACAGTTACGCTAAGCCTTATATTACGCTTGACCAAAAACATTTTAATGCACTAAAATGCGCAAAAGAGCAAAATTACGATAAAATTTACAAAGATGAAAGCGTAAAAGAAAATGATGCTCTTCTATTAGAAATGATGGAAAAAATATATAAAAAACTACTTAACGACATAACGTTAGGCAATAAAAATTCGCCTATTTTTACCCATCACATAGATTATTTGAATAAGCCCTATTATCTTAACAAAAGGCGTACACCATACGTTGATAGTGAAAAGAATTTAATAGTTGTGGACTACGTTGCAAGCATGACAGACGACTATTTTATCGACCTATTTGGTTACCTTTTCCCAAAGAGCAATTTACAGCTAAAATATAAAGGATATTTCAACTAAAATTAACTATTTAATTGACAAAATTACTTACACAAAGTAAAATATAATAAAAAAACACTACAAGGAAAATAAATATGAAATTAGTTCAAATGACAAGCGCTTGCGGAAAGCGTTTCGGCGATGATATAGCAATTAAGATGATTAAAGAAGCTGGCTTTGACGGGTATGATTTTTCTATGACAGATGCCAATAAAAAATATTGGGATTCTGATGGTTGGAAAGAGTACGCCCAAAATTTAAGAAAGGTTGCTGACTCTATAAATCTTCCCTGTCTTCAAATGCACGCTCCAAGCCCGAATATGAGAACGGTTGAAGACGTTCTTCCACTAGAACAAACCTTTTTGCGTTCGATTGAAATTGCAAGCATTTTGGGTTGCAAAATGATGGTTGTTCATCCTGGTTCTTTTCTTACTGCCGAACAAAACAAGTTGCATATTTACGATAAACTTCTTCCGCTAGCAAAAGAAAAAGGCGTAACTATTGCAACTGAAAATATGTTTAAGTGGAAAGAGGGTTTTGAAGAAATTGAAACCGTTCCGTCCGCTTGTGGCACGGCACAAGATTTCGTTCGCCATATGGAAGTTATAAAGCACGAAAACTTTACTGCGTGTATGGATATCGGGCACGCTGAAATGGTCAATTGCGAAGGCTCTGTTAAAATTATAAGGGCGCTAGGTAAACACATAGGTTGTTTACACGTTCACGATAACGACCTTTACGATGACTGCCACACTTTCCCGTTCTGCGGAAAAATCAACTGGAACGAAGTCGCAAAGGCACTTAAAGACGTGGGATATAATGGTCACTTTACTTTTGAAGCCGACGCGTTTATGAAAAACTATCCCGACGAATTAATCCCCGCTTGCTTAACTTTATTAGAAAAAACGGGTAGATATTTAATCAACTTAATTGAAAAAGCGTAAAAATAGTTAAGTGCCACGACCAAAGTCGTGGCACTTTTAGTTTGCGTTAAAATTATATTTAATAACAACTTTCAAAAATTTCTTTTACTTCGTTATATCCTAACGGGATATAACTCTTAATTACACGAGTCTTACCGTTAGTACAAAGGTCTGCAAGTTTATCTAAACTTTCTTTGGGCACGTTAAACTCTCTTATTGTCAAAGGCATACCAAGAGATTTAAAATATTCGCTCATCTTATCAATTCCCATTTGGCTTGCAAGCACGTCGTCTAATTCTACAACGCCGAATACGTTTCTTGCAAACTGAGCAAAGCGCTTAACGTTCTTTTTATAAACGTACTTTGCCCACGCCGGAAATAAAACAGCAAGCCCTGCTCCGTGTGCAACGTGGTCAAACTCACCACTTAAAGCGTGCTCTAACTGATGCACGGCAAGAAAATTCTCTCTACCGCAACCCGTAAGCCCGTTATGCGATAAACTTGATGCCCACATAACGTTTGCTCTTGCATTATAATCTTTTGGGTTTTCCATTAAGGTACTACCTGCTTCCACAACAGTTTTTAATATACTTTCAGCAATTCTATCAGTTAAAATTGTGTCGGCAAAAACGGTAAAATATCTTTCCATAGTATGCGCCATAATATCAACTATACCGCAAGCAGTTTGATACTTACTAACTGAAAAAGTAAGTTCTGGATTCATAATTGCAAACTTGCATCTATTAAATTCGGTTGAACAACCTTTTTTCTTACTCTCAGAAAGATTTGTTAATACGGCAGAATTACTCATTTCACTTCCCGCTGCGGCAATGGTTAAAATACAACCTACGGGAAGCGCATCTTTTGGTGTAAATTTCCCCATCGGAATATCCCAAATATCGCCGTCGTATTTTGCGCCAAGCGCAGTGTATTTTGACGAGTCTATTACACTACCACCACCAACTGCAAGTATCATTTGAACTTTTTCTTTTCTTGCGACGCTAATTGCTTCACGAACAAATTCAAGTTTTGGATTAGGTTCAACACCGCCAAACTCTATTACTTCAATTGAATTTTCTTTAAGAGATGCGATAACGGTATCGTAAAGTCCAGAGCTTTTAATACTGCCCTTTCCGTACTGCATCATTATTTTTTTGTAGCCGTAACTCGCTATAATTTTACCGACTTCTTTTTCTTTATCCTTACCAAAATAAACTGTGGTAGAAGTGTTATAAATAAAATCTTGCATATTTTTCCTTACTTATCTAATATAAATTTTTTAATCTGCCCAACTTCAATCTTACCGCTAACAGTTTGCCCTTTATAGCTTATATTAAACTTTTCCACGGCATTTTCCAAGCAGTTCATATTAAGTACGTCAATAATATATTTGTCATCAATTTCACGAACCGTATACGAAATATTTGGATTATCACAGTATTCATCGCCGTTTTTACCGATTATATCAAGAACTTTTTTATA
This sequence comes from Christensenellaceae bacterium, assembly GCA_045576035.1. Lineage (GTDB taxonomy): Bacteria > Bacillota > Clostridia > Christensenellales > Borkfalkiaceae > UBA1259. The sequence goes on along the minus strand of JAZNFN010000129.1, from coordinate 1,848 downwards.
AACTTCAATATCGCTCTCTTTGTTTATATATTCGTTAAATGCTATAAAGTAAACGTTACCTTTTCCGTATGCGTTCTTGTAAACAATGCCCGTTTCGTTATCATCCGTTGCTAAAACTGTTGCCGTAGTAACGTTACCCGTAACCACGCTTACGTTAGACAACTCAACGCTTTGGTCGTTAAACTTAACTTGACCATTAGTTATTTTTTCGCCCGTTATATCAAGCCCGATAAAGTCTTTAAGTTCACTTGCTATCGGGAAAACAAACGGCAAGTCAATTCTGTCGGTATAATTAAAGTGAACGTATGAAATCATAAGCGTGCCACCATTATAAACGTAGTCCTTTAAGCGTGACAACAGTTGGTCATCCATTGTGTTCCAACCAAGGAACGCCAAAGATGAATACTTAGAAAAATCTTTATTTGCGCCAACAACGTCAACGTTACCGTACGGCGTACCCGAAAACAACTTTTTATTAAGCGGACTTTCATAAACGTTTTGTTTATCGCTTGTAGGAAGCCACGCTTCCGTTGCGTTCCACGCTATATGGTATGAGTTATCCCACTTGCCCCAAACGTTAGAATCCCAATCTTTTTCTTTAAGTTCGGCAATTCTATCGTTAAGTTTCCACATGAAAAATTCATTATTTCCGTACACGAACGCTTTATTGACCTTTAACTTACCAACCCTTTTATTAGATTGAACGTAATCAAAAAACTCACGCTGAATTTTTCTATTATCACAGCAAAACTCACTTTCCCAATCACAACGCTCAAAAGCATTGGTCTTAAACAATGAATTTTCCGCATAAATATACGAAGCGCCGTTTAAGTACAAATATTGCATTGCAAGGCGATATTTGTTAGATTTAACCTTGTCAACGGGAACGCCAAAGTACCAGTCGGTTGGAACGTGTGCGCCCCATATCTTCATATCGGTTGCCCTTACTGCGCCCGTTAAAAGATTGAAGTTTGAAACGGGTTCAATAGTTATTCTATCAGCACCAGAATCACCTTCATACACGCACATTAAACTTGGCGAACCAAAAGACGTTAAACCTTTGCCTTGCGAATACTTTATTTTCATACGCCTTAAAACGTCCATATAAAGTTCTTTACCCTCACCAAAGGACTGCAACGCATTTAATTTTTCAGGTTCTACTAAGAATTGCTCTTCATAAGGCGTACCAACTAACCCTGGATTAAAAAACAAATATGATTCATGAACGTGGTCGCCATAAAAAATACTAGGATTGATGTTTGATGCGTCTTGAAACACCTTATCGGCATCACAAAGCCCATATTTCATACCAAAACAGTCCATTAAATTTATAAACGCATCAAAACCTTTCCTATCTAACAACTTAAAATGATTTCTGCCAGGTTGAGGTCTTAACTGAATAAAATTGCCCATATTAGAAAGTATAGCCGCCTCAAATATAAATGCAGTTTCGTCGCTATCGTCGTGGCGGTGGTCATCACTATCCGTTCCAAAAACAAAATCTTCACCATCAACGATTTCGGGCATATATAATTTAACTTCCTTATCACCAAACACAGCAGTTGCAAACGCTTTACCAAGACAAGCGCTTTCAAAAGTCAACACGCACAAATCTTTATAATAGTTTACCTTAATAAGTTTGCAATTAACTTCGTCCTTAACAAACGCACATTCACGGTTTTCATCCTTTATAGCAACGCCGAATTTTGAGCCTAGGTTTGCAAAGTTCCTAATTGAAACTTGGGTTAAGTTTTTAGCAATAGGAAAACTTATAAGCGAAAGTTCTGACACATATAGTCCGCCACCGCTTGCGTTTGAAGTGTATACTAAAAATTCATTTTTGCCCTT
>JAZNFN010000128.1:0-9148 GCA_045576035.1 Christensenellaceae bacterium | reverse complement strand
CGTATTGTTCATCGGTTAGTTTTATTACTTTGTTCTTGTTCTTTTTCTTTTTTTTCATTACATAAACCTCCGTCAATAATGATTTACTGAAAAAATAACTTTTTCGGTCTTTAATATTATTGGCGTTGAGGTTTTTTTTATACGAAAAAAACTTGTTCTTAGTCAAAAAAATATTGAAACGGAATTATTTTTTTGTCACCATTAAAAAAAACGGCAAGCACAAGACTTGCCTAAAAAATTAATGTTTATAGTTTTTTTCGCCCTTTATTTTCTTAAAGGTTTTATCTTGCTTAAAGTCACGCACTTTATCATAAGCACCGCCAAGCGCTTCGATTGCAAATCTAAGTTCTTCAAAGTCAGCATAGCTTATCTTTTCACGTTCGATTTCAGCCATTAAAAAGGGAAGTGCCCTTTCGTCACCATACTTTGCTAAATACCCAGCGTATAGTGGAATTTCGTTTGGGTGTTTTGCAAACTCTGCAACTAGAATATCAAACACCCTATCATCTTTATTACAACCTGCAAGGATTTCGGTCAAATATTCCCTTGTCTTTACGTCAGCTTCGTTATAGAGCGAAAGAACTTTTTCTTTTACTAAATTAGAAAATTCTTTTAGGTGTTCGGTTGCTAGTTCTTTAATCGTTTCACTATAATCCCAACTTATAAACTGCAAATATCTATCAAGGCATTTTGCAGACTTTATTTCCGACAACATATTCATAACGTAAAGAGTAAACTCTTCATCAACGTCATCACTAATAGCATTTATTAAAGCGTCTTCATTTGCACCGTCAGAGAGCGCTTCGCACAAAAAGTCTGATACTGCAACGCCCTTAGTTAAGTGTTCGTTTAAGCACGCTAAAAGTTCGGTAGCACTAAAACTTTTATAGTATTCGTTAGGTGTTTGCCCGTCAAGTTCTTTTAGTTTTTCATTGCCAAACTGAACGTATAGTTCAGGGATTTTATTTTCGATTTCTTCTGGCTTAACCTTACCTATATTCTTATAGACAAAATCTGATATGTAAGAATCAAAAAGCGTATCAACGTCAATTACTTTTATCATAATTTCTCCTTTATTATAAATATTGATTTAACATTAAAAATCAACTACGGTTTAACATTTCTTTTAATTTTTTTAGTTTTCGGTCGGAAATTTCAAAGATTTTCACAACGTCTTTATCACCGCTGTAACGCTCAAAATTACAGTCGGAAAGCATAAGTGCGGCAAGTTCTTCATTTGTTGCGTCCGCTTCGCTAACCGTATCTTTAAGTTTTAGATAAACCTTATCAGCACTCTTTGCAATTTTATCCACACTGTCAAGGTCAAAAAACAACATTCTCGCAACACAAAGTGCGTATGCAGACACGAAAAGCGCACCCGAACTATCTTTTTCGCTTAGCAGTTTCTTAGGTGAAAAACAACTGTAAAGCGTACCTGTAACAACCCCCGTTCTTGCTTTATGCCCTTGCATTATTAAAACGTAAATCAACAGTCTTTTTACTTCTGCACCTACGTCTTGTTCCATCAAGATTTCCTGTGCCGTTTTGAAAAAGAATTTTTTGTCTGCGTAAGAGATTATAAACATACTTGCACGCATAACCGTATCGTCCCCGTAAAGAATACCCCAACGCAAGATTTTTCTGTTTTCGTTGTTTTTTGTAAAGGGCTGTATCTTTTGGTCGTTTTTCATAACTTCTTTAATCTTTTTAGACCACTTTGAAGCTATTTTTTTAGGCAGTTCTTTTTCATACTTTAAGGGCAATAATTTTTCCTTATCTTCACCGCTTGTAAGCACGGACTTTGCATAGTTGTAATAGTATTCAACTATCATATCGTTAGGGTCAAGCATAAGCGCACTCTTAAAAGTGTCAAGTGCTTTTTGATAATTTCCTAAATTCATCATACACACGCCGTAAAAGTATCGCATAGATAGTTCGTAAGGGCGCTCTGAAAGTATTTTTTCTAAACAATCCCTTACTTTTTCGTGGTCGGCACGTTCAATAGCACACGTCGCTATTTTATACGCTTCACTCTGCTCCCCTTTTGACACAGACAACGCTTTGCGATAATAGTATTCACTCTTATCTACGTCCTTTTTCATACCGTAAATAGTAGATAAATTGCAGTACGCCGTTACGCTTTCGCCGTGCGCTTTTATAGAGTTTCTACAAACCTGTTCTGCCCTATCTAACTCATCGTTCATAAACAGTGCTATTGCATAGTCGCCCGAAAGTTCTTCCGTAAAACATTCAGTAGGAATTTTTTCAAGAATCTTAACCGCTTCACTAAATGCCCCTAACGCTATCGCTCGTTTGGCACTTTTAGTTTCAAGCGTATAGTCGGCTTTGTTAAAAGGATAAACTATGCGGTAAGCGTGCTTTTTATATTCTTCACCCGAAAAAAAGTCCAACACTTCTTTATCAATATTTTCTTTTGAAATAAAGCCGTCGGTTGAAAGTTTCTTTTGAAAATAGTAGCCTGATGCCCAAACGTTGTCCAAATAAAAATAGTTGATTGCAAGTTCTTCGTAAGCGTCTTTAACACGTTCTTTTGGGGCGCTGTGTATATACTTAAACCAATATTTATTAGATAACTCTAATAAACCCATATCTGCGTAAACGTCGGCAATGCGTGCAAAAACTTCGGGTTCGGGAAAAAACCGTTCCGCATCTAATAAAAAATTCAACGCACCCTGCAAGTCGTCTTTTTCAACGCACGCCGTGGCGAGTTTTATATATCTATTAAAACTTTTATCTAACTGTAAAATCTTTTGTGCCATTTTAACCGAAAAATTTATCTACGTCAGCCTGTGTAAATTCATACACTTTGTCGCAAAACTGACAGTCAACCTTTATGCTACCTTCTTTTTCTATAATATCGTTAAGTTCTTCTTTGCCTAGCGAAATCAAAACTTCTTCAATATACTCTCTACTGCAAAGACATTTGTATTCGGGATTATACTCCGTATATTTATCCGTAAAGAAAAGTTCTTTTACTATCCACTCTGCTCCGTGCTGTTCTATTAGCGTTGATACGTTTGCACAGTCTTTTGTAATTTGTTCAGCAAGAAAAAGCGAATTGTCACTTGCACCCGGAAGCGCTTGAACAATTACACCACCTGCGCCCACGCATTTACCATCCGTACCGATTTTAACGCCAAGCGCCATTGCCGTTGGTTGTTGTTCGCTGAACGCATAATACGCCGTAAAATCTTCGGCAATTTCTCCGCTTACAAGTTCACTACTACCCGTATACGGGTCTTTTAGCCCCATACTTCTAACAACTGTGAGTCTTCCGTTTTTACCCACACAGCCACCAACGTTAAGTTTGCCGTCTGGTCTTAGCGGTAAATCGGCTTGCGGATTGTCAATAAATCCACGCATATTAAGGTCGCCGTTACCACATACGGTTATTTTACCACCTACTCCGTCACCCTTTACAGTAACAGAAAGTTTATCGCCACGATTTTTTAGGTTGGACGACATAAACGTGCACACCGTTAGCGTTCTGCCAAGTGCCGCCGCCGAAAGCGGTGATAATTTATGTATTCTTATCGCTTCGTTTACCATATCGGTAGTATCTAAAACCGAAAGCGTTATTTCATTGTTAAATACTATGGTTTTTAAAAGTTTATTCACGGCTGTTTTTCTCCGAAAAATCTATTTAATTTTCAAAGACGCTTATCGTTATCGACAAGCGCCTTTTACGTCAATTTTAATTGTTTTTGCGTTTTATAACTATTTATATTTACGCTTTGAAAGTTCTTTCTTCGCCTTTTCAATTCTCTTTTCACGTTCTTCCGAATTCTTCTTTGCTTGAAGTTCTGCTTCGGTGGGTTGGAATTCGGGGTCGTTCTTATGCTCTTCAACGTAACGTGCGTGGTCTTCGTAAATTGCTTCTTTACTTGCACGCAATTTTTCAAGGTCGCTACGGTTAAACGACGTGGGAAGTTCTGCAACTTTAAGTTCGTCGTCCGTTATAGGCTTGATAGGTTTACTGTTGAGCGAACTCCTTTGCGTTAATGCAATCTGCTGACTGTACTGTCTGAGCGCAGCCGAATCACTTTCTTTAATCTTTTCGTAAATACCCCTGTTCTTTTGTGCGCCCGGAACTTTATCGTTTACATATCTATCGTATATCCATTGACTGTAATCGGTCCAAACCAAAAGTGCCAAAGACAACCCGAAAAGTAAGAGTAAAATTATACCGATGGTTGAGAAAAACCCGCCAAACATAACCAGAATTACGGGTATGAACGCCATTATTATGAAAAATACGTTTTGTGGAAGCAATGCAAGCGTAAACAAGAAAGAGTTCTTTAATAAATGACGGAATTTAAGGTCGTAGGTAACCGACATTGTTATCATGTGCAAGGTCATTACCGAAAAGAACGCCATAAAAACGTACGTTATAATCTGCGAAGCAGAGAATATCCAACTTGGTCCTTCACCCGTTACTATCATTTGGTCGCATAAAGCTATAACTGCGTTTGAAAGGTAGAAAACAAAAGCGTATACAAGCGCAATCATTAACATCTGTTTAATGTTTTGCCTTATGCCACGCCAAAAATCGTTTGCGACGAATATTCCTTCCGTCCAAACCATATTCCTTATAACGTAAGCACCGCCTGCGATACCAACTGCCATAATTGCAAATACAATAGGCGTAAATAAATACACCATCATATTTACCATAAACACTATGTTTTCACTATACCCTACCATTGATGGCAATGCACCGAATCCAACGCCAAAACTTTGTGAAAATGGATACATTGCACCGTAACCGGCAAGTGCAATATAACGGAAAAATAACATAAAGATTAGCGGTAGACAGAATAGTAATACAAGCAAGTTTACAATTACAAGCTTACCGAACCTACCCTTAAAAATATCCCAAAAAAGTTCCCACCTGTTTGAAGGTAGTTGAGCCCTTGCATAACCTTCGGATTTTTCCGAACCAAGCATAAACCTGTCAATAAGACCACGTTTCTTTTTTTGTGCCATTTGTTTCTCCAAATACTTAATCTTGATACGCCGTCATTTAAAAATAACTTGCGCTTATTATACTCTGCTTAATATAATATACTAAATTTAAATATTTTACAAATAAAAATCGGGTATATTGTAAAAAAAACTTTACTTTTTTAACGTATTTTGTTACACTATGCGTATATAAGTTTACAGGAGTATGTTTAGTTATGAAAAAGTACAACGTAGCAGTGGTCGGCGCAACAGGTATGGTCGGCAGAAAGTTTTTGGAAGTTTTAGCAGAAAAGCAACTTCCGGTTGAAAATTACTATTTGTTTGCATCTGCAAAATCAGCAGGCTCTAAAATAGATTTTATGGGCAAGGAACACGAAATTATCGAACTTGCTGAAAAAAACTTAGAAGGCAAAAACATCGATATCGCTCTCTTTTCTGCGGGCGGAGACGTTAGTAAGGAATTCGCTCCTATTTTTGCTAAACACGGCATTTTGGTTATAGACAATTCAAGTGCTTGGAGACGTGACCCCGAAGTTCCACTAGTCGTTCCCGAATGTAACGCCGATGATATTTTATGGCATAAAAATATAATAGCAAACCCCAACTGCTCTACTATTCAAGCAATGGTGGTTTTAAAGCCTTTACACCAAGCGTTCAAAATTAAAAGAGTAATTTATTCTACCTATCAAGCAGTTTCAGGCGCTGGCGTTAAGGGATTTAACGACCTTAAAGGCGGAATTTGTGGTGAAGCACCTCAAAAATTCCCCTATCCTATCTTTGGCAACTGTATTCCTCACATTGACGTGTTTATGGATAATGGCTACACCAAAGAAGAAGACAAGATGATTTTTGAAACCAAAAAAATCTTGAACGACCAATCAATTAAGGTTACCGCTACTTGCGTTCGTGTTCCCGTTTACTACGGACACAGCGAATCAATCAATATCGAATTTGAAAAGCCTTGCACGGTTGAAGACGTCAAAAAGGTTCTTGCAAGTGCTGAGGGCGTTGTTATTCAAGACGACGTTAAAAACAATATTTATCCTATGGCTCTCACCGCTGAAAACAAAAATGAAGTTTTCGTTGGTAGAATTAGAATGGATGATACGGTTGCTAGTGGCATTAACCTTTGGTGCGTTGCTGACAATATTAGAAAGGGCGCTGCAACCAACGCTGTTCAAATTGCAGAAAAGGCAATTGAAATCGGCGCAGTTAAAGACCAACATTAATCTATATTATCAATTTTTTCTAAGGGTTTATTATGAATAAAACTATTTTTAAGGGAACTTGTACCGCAGCTATCACACCGTTCACTAAGGACGGTGTTGACTATGACGCTTTGAGCAGACAAATTGAATACCAAATTAAAAACGGTATAGATGCGCTTTGTATTCTTGGCACTACGGGCGAAGCACCGTGCGTTACTGACAGTGAATACGAAAGCATTGCTAAATTTGCTTACGATAAGATTGAAGGTAGAGTTAAATTTATCTTAGGCTCTGGCAGTAACTGTACCAAAAAGGCAATTGAAAAGAGTCAGCTTGCACAAAAAATTGGTGCAGACGGACTTCTTGTGGTTACACCCTATTACAACAAATGCACTCAAAAGGGACTTGTTAAATATTATGACGACGTTTGCGACAACGTTGATATCCCCGTGCTTTGTTACAACGTTCCTGCAAGAACGGGCGTAAATATTCTTCCGCAAACTATGACTGAAATTGCTGAACATAAAAACATAGGCGGTATTAAAGAAGCCTGTGGTAATATGGAACAAATTTGCGAAACTGCACGCCGTATTCGTGGAAAGACTGCGCTTTACTCTGGCGACGATAACCTTAACCTTGCTATGATGAGTATAGGTTCTATGGGTCTTATCTCGGTTGCTTCAAACATTGCACCAAGAGAAGTTGGCGACGTTGCTAGACTTTATTTTTCAGGCAGAAACCAAGAAGCGACTGAACTTCAAGAAAGACTTCTTCCCCTTATCGATATTATGTTCTGCGAAGTCAACCCTATCCCTGTTAAAAAGGCTGCTGAGTTAATCGGACTTGGAAGCGGTATCGTTCGTGCTCCGCTTACCGAACTTGAAGAAGAACATACTGAGCAACTTATTCAAATTCTTAAAGATTTTGGCTTTAATATTTAAGGAGTTTTTATGGTAAACGTTTTAATTAACGGCGCTAACGGCAGAATGGGAAAAAAGGTTTACGAAGCGACCTTAAACAGCCAAAACGTAAAAGCCGTTTGCGGTGTAGATTTAATTGAAAATCTTGATAATGCAAACTATCCGATATATTCATCTTTTAATAGTGTTAAAGAAAAAGTTGACGTAGTTATCGACTTTTCTGCCCCCGCTTCGCTTGACGGGATACTTGAATTTTGTCTAAAAAATAATATCCCTGCTATTCTTTGCGCTACGGGATATACCCAAGTTGAAATAGATAAACTTAAAAATGCAAGCCAAAAGATTGCAGTTTTCCGCTCTGGCAATATGTCGCTTGGCGTAAACGCACTCATTGAGCTTGTTAAAAAAGCAGCAAAATCTCTTGTTGGTTTTGACGTGGAAATTATAGAAAAGCATCACAACCAAAAGGTTGACGCACCAAGTGGTACTGCCCTTATGCTTGCCGATGCCGTTAAAGAAGAATTGCCCGAAAAATATTATACTTACGGCAGAGAAGGAATTGTCGGTAAGCGTGATAAAAACGAAATAGGTATCCACGCTGTTCGTGGCGGTGGAATCGTTGGCGAACACGAAGTTATTTTTGCTTCGGGGTTTGAAACGGTTACCCTATACCATCAAGCAACGGATAGAAGCGTGTTTGCTGACGGCGCAGTTAGAGCAGCAGAGTATATCGTAAATAAACCTGCCGGACTATATAATATGGCAGATGTTATTAACGGAAAATAATATGTTAAAAGAAAATCTTGATAAAATTTTCAGCGTTATAAAAAACGGCAATAACCTTGGTGAAAAAATTACGCTTGTGGGCGCAAGTAAAACTATGTCAATCGACGTAATTAACCAAGCAATTAGTTTAGGCTTAGAAGTCGTTGCCGAAAACAAGGTGCAAGAATTTAATGCTAAGCACGGCGAAATTATAGGCGCAAGAGAACATTTTATCGGACATTTACAAACTAATAAAGTTAAATATCTTGTAGGCAAGGTCGAGCTTATTCAATCAGTTGATAGCTTACACTTAGCCCAAGCCATAGATAAAGAAGCACTTAAAAAAAACGTCGTTCAAAACGTTTTGATTGAAATTAACGTGGGCGGTGAACTTTCAAAAAGTGGTTTCGATTTTGAAAACGCCTTTAATAGCGTAATTGAAATTGACAAGCAGTTTAAAAATATTCACGTTGTGGGACTTATGGCCATGCTCCCCCGTACTGACGATGAAAAGGTGCTTACCAACTGCTGTGATAAAATGCGCACCATTTTTGATAGTCTAAAACAAAACGGCGTTGATATGGTTTATCTATCTATGGGTATGAGTCAGGATTATAAACTTGCAATCAATCACGGCAGTAATATGATTAGACTTGGTAGAGATATTTTTGGCGAAAGAAATTATAATGAGGTGAAATAATGGGTGTTTTTGATTTATTCGGAAGAGAACCAAGAACTAAAAAAGAAGACCGTACGGCAACAAAAAAATTTAACGACGGTCTTGCAGGTGAAATTAACGATAAAAAAGGACCCGTTTCAGTTTTTTCACCCACGTCCTTTTCTGACGTTGAAATTATTATTGATGCAATACGTGCAGGCAAAAATGCCGTAGTGCATTTGACTGAACTTAAAACTGAAACAGCCGTGCGTGTTTTAGATATGCTTTCGGGTGCAATTTATGCGCTTGGCGGTGGAGTTTACGAAATGGGCAAAAACGTGTTTATGTTCTCCCCTAGCGGTGTTGAAGTTTACTAATTTTATTTGAAAAATGAAACCCAACCTTACACTCAATGTAAGGTTGGGTTTTTCATTACATTCCCCAAACAAACCAGCAGAATAAGTATCCGCCAAGAACGGCAACCAAAGTAAATGGAATACCTATCTTGAAAAAGTCGCTTGCCTTTACTTTATATCCTTCTTTATTCAACATACCTATCGCAACAACGTTTGCTGATGCTCCAACAGGTGTTATGTTTCCGCCAAGCGTTG
>JAZNFN010000127.1:0-6764 GCA_045576035.1 Christensenellaceae bacterium | reverse complement strand
AAATAACGTACAAGTTGTTTTTAGGATTGACATTCGCTTTTTTAATTGTTATAATGAATAATGTATTTTGTATTTCGGTATTGTGCTTATAAAAAAATAGTACCAAGCAAAAACTTGATACTATTCTGGCAGGGGAGACGCAACTCGGGCGAAAGCCCTGCGTAGTTTACGGAGCAGTCAGCAATCGGCGGAGACGGTTGCGTACGTTGAGAAAATAAAAATAGTACCAAGCAAAAACTTGATACTATTCTGGCAGGGGAGACGCGACTCGAACACGCAACCGGCGGTTTTGGAGACCGCTGCTCTACCAATTGAGCCACTCCCCTAAAAGCATATAGATTATATAATAAATCTTAATTTTAGTCAAATGAATTTAAGGCAAAAAGGTGAAAAATGAAAAAGAAATTTAAATTAGGCGTAATAGGCGCTGGGTTTATGTCAACTGCTATTATTAAAGGTGCAATATCGTCGGGTATTCTTTCGTGTAATGACATAATCGTGAGCGACGTGTGTGAAAATTCCCTTTCTAATATATCTAAATTTGGTGTATGTACTGAAATGGATAATAAGGTGCTTGTTTCTCAAAGTGAATTTGTCCTTTTTGCAATAAAGCCGCAAAATCTAAATGACGTTCTTTTGTGTATAAAAGATTGTGTTTGTGAAAAATTTATTTCTATAATGGCGGGTGTTAAAAAAGGAAAGATTAAAGATGTATTTAACAACGCTAAGGTGGCAAGATGTATGCCAAACACGCCGTGTTCAATAGGTAGTGGCGCTGTGGGGTTGGATTTGACTGATTACGATGATGAAAATGATAAATCATTCATATATAATCTTTTATCGTCATTTGCACAAGTTGTTCTAACAAGCGAAGACAATCTTAATGCTGTAACGGGGGTTAGCGGTAGTTCGCCTGCGTATTTTTATTTGTTCCTAAAAGGTATTATTGACAGTGGTGTGAAACACGGTCTTTCTTATGAAGATGCTATGCTTTTAGCAACCAACACTATGATTGGTGCAGGCAAAATGGTACTTAAAAACAAAGAAAAAACACTTGACGAACTTATTACTGCTGTTTGCAGTAAGGGCGGTACTACTATTGAGGCGATTAACGTTTATAAAGAAAGCAATCTTGACAAAATTACCGAAAAAGCAATTGATGCTTGTATAAAAAGGGCTATGGAGTTAGAAAATCTCTAATGAAAAAAGTTGAAATTTATACTGACGGTGCTTGTAGTGGCAACCCAGGTCTTGGTGGTTATTGTGCAATATTGATATATAAAGGCGTTGAAAAAGTTGTTAAAGGCAGTGAGAAAGATACAACTAACAACAGAATGGAGCTTTTAGCCGTTATTAAAGGGCTTGAAGCCTTGAAAGAACCTTGTCAAGTTGATTTGTATAGCGACTCGCAATATGTCGTTGATGCGTTCAATAAAGGCTGGATAGAAACGTGGCAACAAAACAATTGGCGTACGTCTAATAAAAGCGACGTTAAGAACGTAGATTTGTGGAAACAACTTATTAGTTTGACTCAAATAAATACGGTAAATTTTATTAAGGTTAAAGGTCATGCTGATAACGAATATAATAACAAATGCGACAAGTTTGCGGTAGAAGAATATAAAAAATTACAGGTTTAATACTTTTATGGATAAGTTTTAGTCTAGGGATATATAATATTACTATGAGTAAAACTAACAAAATTCCGCTTGTAAAGGAAATTTTTTATATAATTATTATTTCAATGCTTGGTTGCATCGGAATAGTCTTTTCGGTTCTTTATATTGATACGTTTAGTAGCGGGTTTTGGTTTAATAATTCAACTGTTTTAACGGCGGTAACTGTAAGTATTATTTCAACGTTGACAGTATTGACAATAACCTTCTTAAATAGAGCAAAACAGGTTATATATAAGCTGTTTTTGATTGTTGTTGTGTCTATTGCATTTTTGACAATATTCCTTTATTTATTGAAAATTTCGGGAATACTAGATAAGATAGATACTGTTGATAAATTAAGAACGTATATATCATCCTTTGGTGGTTTTGCAGTAGTATTTTTTATTCTAATTCAGTTTTTACAAGTAGTTGTTTTGCCTATACCATCGTTTATTACAGTAGGGGCGGGTGTGTTGCTGTTTGGTCCTTTGTATGGCGCAATATACAGCTGTTTGGGAATTATCATAGGTTCAATCATTGCGTTCCTTGTAGGTAGGTTTTTTGGCTTTAAGGTGGCAAAATGGTTGGTGGGTGAAGAATCGCTTCAAAAAGGATTAAAGGCAATTAAGGGAAAAGACAAAATTGTTTTAACGTTCATGTTTCTTTTTCCGTTTTTTCCTGATGACGTTTTATGCTTTGTTGCTGGAATCACTACGATAAGTGTGTCTTATTTTTTTAGTATGACGTTTATCGTTAGAATAATAACGGTTTTTATTTCGTCTTACTCCATGAATAATAGTATAATTCCTTATGACACTTGGTGGGGAATATTGCTTTGGATTGCATTTTTTGTTGTTACGGCGTTGCTAACTTATTTGGTTTACAAAAAGGGTGACCGAATAGAAAAGTTGATATTTAAGAAAAAGAAAAAAAGTCAATAAATAACTACTTATTTTCGATGTAATTATGTGTGTCATAATTGGTTGTTTATTGTGTTGGTAAATGTAAATTATGTGTATAATTGTTATAGGCGGTGGTGCAGCAGGAATGATGACTGCGTATTCCGCTACAAAACTTAATAAAAAGGTAATACTTCTTGAAAAGAACGAAAAGCTTGGTAAAAAAGTTTACATAACAGGAAAAGGGCGGTGTAATTTAACTGCAAACGTTTCGGCTTCTGAATTTTTAAGCAATGTAGTAACAAATTCAAAGTTTTTGTATGGCGCAATAAACACTTTGTCTCCATTAGACTTAATAAATTTGTTTGAAGATAACGGCTTAAAACTTAAAACTGAGCGTGGAAACAGAGTTTTCCCCGAAAGCGACAAGGCTAGCGACGTTACTAAAACGTTGGAAAAAGTCTTGATAAAATTAGGTGTTGATATACGGCTCAATACAAAAGTTACAAATATTATTGTTCAAGACAATAAAGTCGTTTCAGTTGTTACCGATAAAGGTTCTATTGATTGTGAAAGTGTAGTTGTTTGCACGGGTGGCGTTTCTTATCCTTTGACGGGAAGCAGTGGTGACGGTTATTATTTTGCTAAAAATTTAGGGCATTCAATAGAGAGAATAAAACCTGCATTAGTAGGGATTGAGCTTTGTGGGTCGGATTTTGCTTCAATGCAAGGGGTTTCCTTGAAAAACGTAACTTTGACCGCAAAAGTTGGCGATAAAATAATATATTCTGATTTTGGGGAAATGCTATTTACACATTTTGGTGTTTCGGGACCTATTGTGTTGTCGTGTTCTTCGTTTGTTAATAAATTTCAAGCAAATCAAGTAGAGTTAGTGATTGACTTAAAGCCTGCCTTAAATACTGAAACCTTGAATAATAGGCTAATTAAAGAATTTAAGGAAAACAATACTAAGGGGTTAAATAACGTTTTGCGTGCCCTTTTGCCCAAGGCGTTAATTGAAGTTGTCTTAAAGCAGGCAAAAGTATTTGGAAACAAAAATTGTAGTGAAATAACAGTTGAAGAACGTTCTAGGATAATCAACGTGTTAAAAGGGTTGAAATTTAAGGTTAAGTCGCTTAGAAGTATTGATGAAGCAATAATAACTTCTGGTGGGGTTAGCGTAAAAGAAATTAACCCAAAAACAATGGAAAGTAAATTAGTAAAAGGCTTATATTTTGCGGGTGAAGTGTTAGACGTTGATGCGCTTACCGGTGGTTATAACTTGCAAATTGCATGGTGCACGGGTTACGTCGCTGGAAAATACTGTTAAAAATATATATTTGAGGTGGTTACAATGGAGAAAATTATTAGAATTGCGCTTGACGGTCCGTCAGGCAGTGGTAAAAGCACGATAGCAAAAAAACTATCGAACAAAATGAATATTTTGTATTTAGACACAGGGGCTATGTATCGTGCAACTGCACTAAAAGCGCTGTCGCTTAATATCGATACGTTTGATGAAGTAGGCGTGAAAACTTTTATAGACGATATTAATCTTGAAATAAAGTATATTGATGGCTCCCAACATACATATCTTGATGGTGAAGACGTTTCGGAACGTATTCGTGAACCACACGTTTCTATGGCAGCATCTAACATTTCAAGTTTGAAATGCGTAAGACTAAAAATGGTTGAAATGCAAAGACAAATTGCGCAAAAAATGTCGTGTGTTTTAGACGGTAGAGACATCGGCTCGTTTGTTTTGCCAAATGCTGATTTTAAATTTTACATTACGGCTAGTGTAGACGTTAGGGCGGATAGAAGATTTAAAGAACTTATGCTTAAAGGTCATAAAGTTAATTATGAGCAGTTGAAACAAGAGATTGAGCAACGTGACTACAATGATAAAACAAGGGATTTTGCACCCCTTACAAAAGCATCGGACGCTATTGAAATTGATACGTCCTATATGACGGTTGAACAAGTTATTAGTAAAGTTATTGCATATATTGAAGGTTAGAATATGACGTTTTTTCATAAGATACCAATATTTTTCTTTTCATTATTATATCCAATAAAAGTATATGGAAAAGAAAACGTTCCTAAAAATGGAGCAGTTTTAGCAAGCAATCATTTTAGAGCGGCAGATTGTGGGTTTATAGTTAGAGCTTACAAAGGCGACGTAAAATTTTTGGCGAAAAAGGAGATTTTTAAGAATAAACTTTTTGCTAAAATCGTTAAGTCTTACGGCGGAATTCCTATTGATAGAGATAATCCGGATATGAAATCTATACTTGAAGCAATTAGAACTATCAAGGACGGAAAAAAGCTTTGCATATTTGTTGAAGGTACTAGAAACAAGACTGGTACGAATGAGCTGCAAGACATAAAAGGCGGAGCCGTTGTTTTTGCAGTTAAAGCAAAGTGTCCGATAGTTCCTATAATGATGCTAAATAAAGCAAGGATTTTTAGACGTTTAAAAATTATTATCGGCAAACCTTTTACACTTGATGAGTTTTACGGCGTTAAACTAGGCGATGAAGAACTTGAAAAAATGAATTCTATTGTAAAAGAAAAGATGGTTGAGCAACAAGATTTACTAAAAGAAATTGTTGCTTCAAAAAAGGCAAAAAGATAATATGAAAGTTTTTGTTGGTAAGCACAGTGGTTTTTGTTTTGGTGTTAAAAGGGCGGTGGACGCAGCTAATAAGCTTAAAGGACAAAACAATTACGTTCTTGGCGAAATTATACATAATGAATCGGTAACGAATAAGTTGAAAAACGCTGGGATAAAGACCATTAATTCAATTGATGAAGTAGAGTTTTTAGGTGGGGAAACGTTATTGATTCGTACTCACGGAGAACCAAAATCAACTTTTGAAAGGGCAAAAAAATACAATTTAAACATCATCGACTGCACTTGTCCATTTGTCAAGGATATACAGGAAAAAGTTTTGCATCATTACAACAATGGATACCAAATTGTAATAATTGGCAAAGCTGATCATCCTGAAATTATTGGGATTAACGGTTGGTGTAATAATACTGCCATCATAACTGAAAGTGAGCAGGATTTATCTAATATAACGGCAGATAAGTTGTGTATAGTCGTTCAAACAACCTATTCGGAAGAAAAATTTAATAAAATTATTAAAAATTTTAATCGTAACAAGGTCAAAACAGTTGATATTTTCAAAACAATTTGCTATACTACAACAAAGCGACAAAATGAAGCGGAAGTATTGTCTAAGAAATGTGACGCTGTTATAGTTTTAGGTGGTGCTAATAGTAACAACACTAACAAACTTTATGACATTTGTTTAAAGAATTGCAAAAACGTTTTTAGGGTGATTAATCCAGCCGATTTAGATTGTGAAAAAATAAAAAGTTATAATAAGGTAGGAGTTGTTATGGGGGCTTCAACGCCAATCGAACAATTCCAGGAGGTTATCTCAAACATGGAGAAGATTACAGAAGAAATTATTACCACGGAAACTGTTGAAGGTGAAGTTCAACAAGAAGTTAAGCAACCTGAAATTGCTGTTACGGAAGAAGTTACGGCTAAGTCTGAAATGGAAAAAGCATTTGACAATATTAGACCAAGCAAAGATTTGAAAATCGGACAAATTGTTTCCGCTACTATTACTTCTGCTAAAGACGATGGTCTTACACTTGCCATCAAAGACGTTAAGAAAGACGATTTTTCGCTCCCGAAAGAAGAAATTATGGGCGAATACAATAAAGATGCTTATCAAGATAAGGTTGGTACCAAGATGCGTGTTATGGTAATCGCAAAAGGTCCGGTTGTGTTCTCTGAAAAAGCAATGGAAAAAGTTTTGAAAGAAGAAGCCGAAGTTGAAGAAATTAAGAACGGCAAAATCTTTGAAGCTGTTATTACTGCAACAAATAAAGGTGGCTTAATTGGTAAATACGGTTCGTATCAAGTATTCGTTCCGTCATCACAAATTAAGTTGGGTTTTGTTAAGGACCTTGAAAAGTACGTTGGCAAAACTTTAAGGCTTAAAGCAGAAAAAGTTGAATCAAGGGGTGCACGTAGACAAATCGTTGGTTCACAAAAAGTTATCCTTGAAAGCGAAAAGGCTGAACGCGATGCTATTAAAGCTCAAAAAGAAGCAGAATTCTTTGCAAGCATTCAAGAAGGTGACGTTGTTCTTGGCACACCCGTTAGATTTGCTGCATTTGGTGC
>JAZNFN010000126.1:0-2267 GCA_045576035.1 Christensenellaceae bacterium | reverse complement strand
AGTATTTCGCTTTTCTATTAACGGAATACAATTTTAGATTTGATAAACTTGAACTTGGTGATATGGTCGACGAAACTGGAAAACGATGGTTTTATGGTCCATATAATTGTTATTATTTTTACAATGATAAGTTGTGCATTAACTTTATGAATTTAGTACAAAGGCAAGATTGGTGTATTTATATAACCAAGGAAGTACTTGATGACCAGAATCTTATCAGTAAAGGGAAAGAAGTACCCCGAGAATTATGGTATAATTGGACAAAGCTTGCATCGGTAATAAAAGAAGAACTCGCAAAGAGCAATTCACTTTTTGGTATTCCAGTGGATTGATATTAAGACGTATGCCAAATTCCAATTTATCGAGTTGATATTTTTTGTGGGGAATTTTTTTTGTGGCAAATTATTACAAAAAATATAGCACACTATACTTTCAAATGAAAGTTGTGTGTTTTTACAATGCAAAAAAGTAAAGAGTAGCAAAATTTTGCTACTCTTTTATAATGTCTTAAAAATCCCTAAGAGTGACGCGGCTAAGGCAGTTTTTTTCTTTTTAATTCTAAAACTGTAAATGCTTTCATAAATTATTAACAAATAAATATATCAAAGCGACAATGATACTAAAAATCTAACAAATTTTGACAAAAACTACCGTGGGGGAAAAGTTATAATGTTTTTTGCCGTCATTTCCAAAAAAAAGTTTCTTACAATTATTAGTTTAATTTTGGTTGCGGTATGTTTGTGCTTAACCGCATACGGTACGGGTGTTTATAACGTTTTTTCTAATAAAGGTAATAGAAAACTTCCTATATATAGGGTTGAAACGGACAGTAATAAAATAGCCATTTCGTTTGATTGTGCTTGGGGTGTTGATTATACCGATAGTCTTTTAAGGATTATGGATGAATATGGCGTAAAATGCACTTTTTTTATGGTTGAGTTCTGGACGGAAAAATACCCTGAATATGTAAAAAAGATTGCTGATTTAGGGCACGAAATAGGTACTCATTCCGCAACGCACCCGTATATGAGTAAACTATCAAAAACCGCAATCGTGAAAGAACTTACTACTTCCACACAGGCAATTGAAAGCATTACGGGAAAAAAGGTAGAAGTTTTTAGACCACCTTACGGCGATTACGGCGACTTATTGATTGATACGGCTTTTGAACTTAATTTATACACTATTCAATGGGACGTTGATAGTCTTGATTGGAAAGATTTATCGGCAAAAGAAATTACAAAAAGGGTAACAGAGCGGGTAAAAAGCGGTTCCATCGTGCTTTTTCATAATCAGGGACTGCATACGGCAGAGGCGTTGCCGACAATATTAAAAACGCTCATAGAAAAAGGTTATACGTTTGTTCCGATAGGTGAACTTATCTATCGTGAAAACTACAAGATGGGCGCTGACGGAAGTCAAATTAAAAATTCATAGGAAATTCATTGGAGGAAAGATATATATGAACTATTTACAAGAAAAAAACAACAAGGTATTTATCAGTGGAGAGATTGTTTCAGAAGCAGAATTTTCACACGAAGTTTATGGCGAAGGCTTTTATGAGATGTTCGTTCTCGTTAAGCGTTTATCGGGTCAAGGCGACGTTTTGCCCGTTACCATATCAGAACGTTTAATAAACGACCGTGACTTAAAAGTTGGCGTAACCATAAACGCACTAGGGCAGTTTAGAAGTTATAATAAACTTGTCAACGGCAAAAGCAAACTTATGCTAACCGTATTCGTGCGTGAACTGTTAGACGATGCGCCCATTAAAAATCCCAACAGTATAGTATTGACGGGATATATTTGTAAACCGCCCGTATACAGAACTACGCCTTTTAATAGGGAAATTGCAGACGTGCTTATTGCGGTCAACCGTTCTTATAATAAGTCAGACTATATTCCGTGCATAGCGTGGGGGAGGAACGCACGCTTTGCTAAAAACATTGCAGTTGGTGAAAAGATTGCCGTAAGTGGTAGAATTCAAAGCAGGGAATATCAAAAAAGAATTTCTGACGACGATATAAAAATAATGACAGCATACGAGGTTTCCGTTTCAAAGCTTATGGCGTATGAAAATGCAGAAAATTTTGACTTAGAAGAGGAGTTTGATTTAATGGGTGTGTTTGAGCCGATAAATCAAGACAGTAAATTATACGCAGATTAAAAATTTCTGTGTTATAAAAATAGTATTTTATAAATATAAAACCGCTTAGCTACTTTTGGCTAAGCGGTTTTTGTGGTTTTAACTAAAGTTTTAGCGTTTT
>JAZNFN010000125.1:0-2985 GCA_045576035.1 Christensenellaceae bacterium | reverse complement strand
CATCTTTAGGCTCTTGAGGTTTATAAGGGAAATAAGCATAATTAACTTCTGAGTTTATTTTGCTTGCAAACTTTCTTGCTAACTCGTTTGAGCGAAAAAATGAATTAACTCTGTCGGTTGCACCGAATAGTGGAAAAACTATGCTAGAGGAATTTGTACCGGTTAAGTTATTTATAAAAGTTTCAATAGTTTTACCCCAAGAAATCCCTATTTTTAAACTTTTATTTTTAATCATAGGTAAAATATAATTTATGGCAACGCTAGAAATTGCCAATTCTTTAAGGCCATCTTCGCTAGATGAACTTATTGCAACCTTACACTCTTTAAGATTAAACATTCTTGAAATTTTTTCTTCTAAATTTTGTTTAGCGGTGAAAGGATTATTAATTTTTATTTCAACTATTTTCAAAGTTACGGCATCACTTAACAATTTAGACACAGTTTGCCTTGTTAAATTCATTAAATCGGCAATTTGCTGTTGAGTATAACTCTTTTCATAATATAGTGTTGCAACTTCATACATTAAAATTTTATTTTTCATAATGATATTATATCATAAGTTAAAAACAATGTCAAATTAACAAATGTGTTTGACAAATGTTAAATATATTGTTATACTATAAAAAAATAGAAAATTTTTATAAAAGGAGTAATTAATATGCTAGTTTCAATGAAAGAAATGCTTAATGATGCCAAAGCAAAAAAATATGCTATCCCTGCGTTTGACATTAGTAATTATGAAATGATGAAAGCCGTGCTTGATACTTGTGAAGAGTTGAAGTCGCCGGCGTTATTACAAGGTTTACAAGTAGATTTTAACGGTAGGGCTATGAATTTACTTGTAGATATGGTTAAATCAGCTTCGAATTATTATAGCATTCCAATATGTTTACACTTAGACCATGCGCTTGATTTAGATTATATAAAAGAAGGCATTAAAGCAGGGTTTAGCTCGGTGATGCTTGATGCATCTGTTCTTGATTTTGATAACAATGCCAAAAAGACAAGTGAAGTGGTAAAATACGCTCACTCTAAAGGTGTGACGGTAGAAGCCGAACTTGGTCACGTTGGCAATGCTATGGTAGGAAATGAAGCAGATAAAGTTTTAAACGAAAACCCAGAAGACAGTCTAACTATTCCTGAAGAAGTTAAAAAATTCGTTGAATTAACTGACGTTGACGCTCTTGCTATTGCAATTGGAACAGCACACGGCGTTTATAAAAAAACTCCAACACTTAGAATTGATAGGCTTGACGAAATTAGAGCGGTAACTGACGTTGCATTAGTATTACATGGTGGTAGTGGCACGCCTGATGAGCAAATGAAAAACGCTATAGCGCACGGTATTACTAAAATCAACATTTATTCTGATATACTAGTTGGATTAAACGCAGGGCTTAAAAACAAACTCAATTCTATGACTAATCCTGCTACTTGGCCACACTACGTTTTTGAAGAAGCAAGAGTGCTTATGAAAAAAGCAGTAGCGGATAAAATTTTAAAATTTGGTAGCAATAATAGGATATAAAAAGGTGAAATATGAAAACTAAAGCAGTTAGACTTTACGGAGAAAAAAATTTAAAATTAGAAGAATTTGAACTTCCAACAATTAAAGATGGTGAAATTTTAATTAAAGTAATTTCGGATAGCGTTTGTATGTCTACTTATAAAACTTACTTGCAAGGTGAAAAACATTTAAGAGTGCCAAACGGAATTGATAAAAATCCGATTATAATCGGACACGAATTTTGTGCAGAAATAGTTGAAGTAGGAAAAAAGTGGCAAAAGGAATATAAAATTGGTGAGAAAGTTGCAATTCCACCCGTTTTAAGTTATTTGCCTAACAATCAAACTATAGGTTATTCTTTTTGTGAAATAGGTGGAGTTTCAACTTACTCAATCGTTTACGAACACATTATAGAAAACGGCTTCTTAATGAAAATTAATAGCGATGCGTTCTTTTTAGCATCGCTTATCGAGCCTGCATCTTGCGTGCTTCGTGGCTATAAAGAAACCTATCATCTAGATGGTGAACATAAACCTGTTCAAGGCATTAAAGAAGGTGGTAATCTTATAATTCTTGCTGGCTGTGGGCCTATGGGACTAGTTGCTATTGACTGCGCACTTCATGGCGATGTAAAACCTAAAAAAGTAGTCGTAACCGACCTTAATAAAAATAGACTTGAAAGGGCAGAAAAGTTATTTAGCCCAATTAACGCAAAAAAAGACGGGATAGAACTTATCTTTACTTGTGCTTCTAGTAAAGAAGAACTTCTAGAGTTAACCGATGGCTATGGTTATGATGACGTATTCGTTTACGCTCCCGTACCGAAAGTAGTAGAACTAGGCGATGAAATACTTGCGTTTGATGGATGTTTAAACTTTTTTGCTGGCCCAACTGATAAAAACTTTTCAGCAAACTTTAATTTTTATAACGTTCATTATAAGCAACATCACGTTGCAGGAACAAGTGGTAGCACGCTTGAAGACATGAAAGATATCGTCCGTTTTATAGGTGAAAAACGTATAAATCCTGCCGTTATGATAACTCATATCGGAGGCATAGACAGTGTAATTGATACGACGTCTAATCTTCCAAATATCCCAGGTGGTAAGAAACTTGTTTACACTCATATAAATTTACCAAATACTGCTATAAGTGATTTTGAAAATTTAGGTAAAACTGACAAAAGATTTAAAGTGTTAGACGAATTGGTAAAAGAATGTAATGGCTTGTGGAATGCAAAAGCAGAAAAATTTCTATTAGAAAATTTTTAAGTGTAAAAAACTCGACTTTTTATAAGTCGAGTTTTTTTAATCCCTATCACTACGCCACATGAAGAGTCCGTTTTTATAAAATAAGATAAACGTAAGATAAATAAAAGCGAAAACAAATATTAGAAACGTATCATATTAAAAGTACAAATAAGGGTGGTAGTTAAAAAATAAAACAATTTTGCAAAAATTTAAAAACTTTATAAAAAA
>JAZNFN010000124.1:0-7832 GCA_045576035.1 Christensenellaceae bacterium | reverse complement strand
TTCTTAAAACAGTTTAACAGGAGGTAAGTTATGAAAGCACCACTTTCTTGGTTAAAAGATTATGTAGATATTGACTGTACGGCTGAACAGCTTAAAGATAAATTGTTTTCGTGTGGTTTTGAAGTTGAAGATATGGTATACGTTGCTAAACACATTGATAGGATAGTAACGTGTAAAATTATTAGCATTGAAAAACATCCCGATGCGGATAAACTTTCTGTGACACAGGTTGACGCAGGGGAATATGGAGTATTGCAAATCATTACTGCGGCAACCAATATATTTGTTGGCGCTATCGTTCCCGTTGCACTTGACAACTCTACTCTTGCTAACGGTGAGAAAATTAAAACGGGTAAACTCCGTGGTTTACCATCTTACGGAATGTTTTGTAGTGGGGAAGAATTAGGTATTACTGACGACTGGTATGAGGGTGCGTCAGTAAATGGTATTTTGATTTTCAAAGAAGATTATCCACTTGGTAAATCAGTTAAAGAAATACTTGAACTTGAAGACGTTTTGTTTGACATAAACGTAACCGCAAATCGCCCTGATTGTCAGTCGATTTTAGGTCTTGCACGTGAAGTTGCTGCGGTGCTTGATAAACCACTAAAAATGCCTGCATTAAACTTTGAATGTGATAATTCTTTATCAACTAAAAATCAAATAAAAGTTACCGACAAAGCTTTTGACTTATGCCCAAGATATATGGCGCATTATGTTTCGGATATAAAAATAGAACAGTCACCACTTTGGTTGAAACGTAGATTAGCATCAATGGGGTTAAGGTCTATCAACAACATTGTAGATATTACAAATTTTGTTTTACTTGAAATTGGTCAACCTATGCACGCATTCGACCTTAATGATTTAAGCGGTAAGGAAATTGTTATTCGTAGAGCAGATGCAAATGAAAAAATCGTTACGCTTGACGAAAAGGAATTTGATTTATCGAGTGAAAATTTGGTTATATGCGATAGTGTTAAACCCGTTGCTATTGCAGGCGTTATGGGTGGTCTTAATAGTGGAATTAAGGACTGCACGAAAGAAGTTATATTTGAATCTGCTAAATTTGCTCGTGACAATATCCGTAAAACGTCTAGAACGTTAGGTCAGCGTACCGACGCTTCTTCAAGGTATGAAAAAGGCGTTGATTTTTATTCTGTTGAAGTGGGGCTTAAACGTGCGCTTAATCTCATTTGCACCTTAAATTGTGGTAAAATTGCGTGTGATTGTTATGATTTGCACGAAGAAATTATTGAAGAAAAGGTTATAAACACAACTATTTCACGAGTAAACGGAGTGTTAGGTATTGACGTTCCTGCAAATGAAATTATAAGTATTCTTCAAAGATTAAGTTTTAAGGTTTCGGTTGACGGTGATAATTTATCTGTTACAGTACCCTTATATCGTGAAGATATGGAAAGTTATCCTGATATTGCCGAAGAAATTATTCGAGAATACGGATACGACCATATTGAGTCAACGTTGCTTAAAACGTCGTCTATCACAAATGGTGGTTTAACCGAACAACAAAAATCTCACGAACAGTTAAAAGAACTTCTTGTTGGATACGGCTTTAACGAAATGATTAACTATTCTTTCGTTTCAGAAAAAGAATATAATTTGTTCAACCTTGATAAAAATAGTGATGAATATAAGTTTATAAAACTTTTGAATCCATTAGGCGAAGACTTGGCTGTAATGAGAACGTCGTTGATTCCGTCAGCGGTTAGGGTTGCTTGCTATAACTTGACAAGAAAAAATAATAATGGTAGACTTTTTGAACTTGCAAAAGTTTATAATCCTAAAACTTTACCCGTAAACGAATTGCCAACCGAAAATGAAATTCTTGCTTTTACCTTGTTTGGTGAAAATGAAAACTTTTTCACAGCCAAAGGAGTTGTTGAGGGAATATTGAATAATTTCTGTAAAGATTGTAACGTTGAATACGTTCGTTCTAACAAGCCTTTCTTGCATCCAACACGTTCAGCAGACGTAATAATTGACGGTGTTGAGGTTGGCTATGTTGGTCAAATTCACCCTGAAATTATCGATGCTCTTGATGCGGACAAGGCAGTATTTGGCGGTGAAATTAATTATAACGAATTAGAGAAATTCTTTAATCAAAAAATTATTTGTAAACAAATTTCAAAGTTCCCGATTATTGAAAGGGATTTGGCTGTGATTGTTGATAAAGATATGCCTTGCGCAAAAATTATTGAAGAAATTAAAAAGAAAGCTGGTAAAAATCTAGAAAGTGTTGCTCTTTTTGATATTTATCAGGGCGCACAAGTCGGTGAAGGTAAAAAGAGTATGGCGTTTAACCTTGTCTTTGTTGCGGAAGATAGAACGTTAAACGTTGAAGAAATTGATACAATCATTAATAAAATACTTAAAAATTTAAGTGAAACAGTAGGGGCTGTTTTAAGATAATGATATCGGAAAAAGCGTTAAAGGCTATCGAATACGATAAAATAATGGCAGAAGTCAGTAATTTTTCCGTACTTGAAAGCACGAAAGAGTATTTTCGCTCTCTCGTGCCTTTAACGTCGCTTTATGAAGTTGATATTCTAATCAAAAAAACTACCGAAGCTTACAAATATCTATATACTTACAGTACGGGTGGAATATATTACTTTGATGATATTAGCGAAGAGTTGAACCGTGTTGATATAGGTAGTGCATTAAATATAATAGAACTTTTAAGGGTGGTTTCAAACCTAAAAAGTGCAAGACTTATAAAAAACGCTATTGAATCGGTAAACGATAATGAACTTTCGTTATTAAAATCAATTTCAAGTTTGTTGTTTGTGAGTCCTGATTTTGAAAAAGAAATTTCAGAAAAAATTTTATCCGAAGATAAAATAAGCGATAATGCGTCGCCAAAACTTTATTCTATAAGAAAAAGCATCGCAAATATCAATGCAAAAATACGTTCGGAATTAAATTCGTATATGCGTGGTGGTTTAAGCAAATATTTGCAAGACAGCGTAATTACTATGCGTCAAGATAGATACGTTATTCCTGTTAAAAGCGAGTATAAAAGTTTTGTTAAAGGCTTTATTCACGACCAGTCGTCGTGGGGTGCAACAGTTTTTATAGGACCCGAACACGATATGGAACTTAACAACGACTTAAAACGTGCAATGCTTGATGAAGCAGAAGAAATTCGTAGGATTTTGGCTGAACTTTCAGTAAAAGTAAGTTATATGTCCGACGCATTGAGATATAATGCCGAAAATCTTTCTGAGCTTGATAGTTTTTTTGCTCGTGCCGAATATGCTTTTAGAAATAAATGTACAAGACCTATTTTAAACGATAAAGGAATAATTAAAATAAATCGTGGTAGACACCCTTTAATCCCCAAAGATAAAGTTATCCCCGTATCATTGTATCTAGGAGAGAATTTTAATTTTTTATTGATAACAGGTCCCAATACAGGTGGTAAAACTGTAACCTTAAAATTAACAGGTTTAATGGCTGCGATGGCTATGAGCGGATTATACATTCCCGCAGATGATGATAGTGTTATTTCCGTTTATAACAATATTTACTGCGATATAGGGGACGAACAAAGCATAGAACAAAATTTATCAACGTTTTCATCGCATATTAAAAATATTATAAACATAATAAACAACGTTGACAACAAAAGTCTTGTGCTTCTTGATGAAATCGGAGCGGGAACCGACCCCGAAGAAGGAAGTGCGCTTGCCTTAGCAATTATTCAAAAGCTTTTAAGCGCAAATTGCTTTGGTATTATTACAACGCACTATTCTAGACTTAAAGAGTTTGCGGTAGAAAATGGTAAAATTGAAAATGCTTCAATGGAATTTGATTCAAAAACATTACGCCCTATGTATAAACTCAATATCGGTATACCAGGTAGTTCAAACGCACTTGATATTGCAAAAACATTAGGTATCGATGATGAAATTATACAAGATGCAATATCTTTATTATCGGATAAAAAAGTTAGTTTTGAAAACGTAATTAAAAAAGCGGAAGAAAGTCGTAGAAGCGCAGAAGCCCTTTCAAGTGAACTTGAACTGCTGAAAGCCGAAAAAGAAAAAGAACTATTAGCTGTATCAGAAGAAAAAGAAAAAATAATAAAACAGCGTGAAAAAATTTATATAAACGCAAAACAAGAAACAAAAAGAATTGTTGCCGATAAACTTTCCGAAGCAGAAGAAATCATAGACGAGCTTAAACGTATTCTTAAAACGGCAGGACTTGAAAGTAGGGAAGTATTTAGGGCAAGCGAACTTAAAAATAGATTGAAAAACAGTAAATATCTTGATGCGGATATCGACAATAGTCCTATTGAACTTAAAAAAGCAAAGGATAACGAATTGATTGTTGGAAATAAGGTGTTTGTTAAGTCAATTTCTGCTTATGCAAAGGTTGTTTCTGTCAGACATAATAAGAAAGAGGCAGAAGTTCTAATAGGTGATATTAAAACAGTGGTTAAATTCTCCGACTTATATAATTCAGAAAAGGACATAAAAAAAGTTAATAACGTTAAAATTTATAAGAACACCAAAGGGGACTTACCTAAAATTGAAATAAACGTTGTTGGCAAAACCTCACTTGAAGCGCTTATGGAAGTTCAAAATTTTATTGACCAAGCTATTATGCACGGTCTTGAAGAAGTTAAGGTTATTCACGGTGTCGGTGAAGGCATTTTATTGAAAACTATTCGTGAATATTTAAAAACCGATAAAAACGTACTTGAATTTAGGCGTGGCAAATATGGCGAGGGCGAAAACGGCGTTACTATTATTAAGTTAAAATAATTGTCTTTTTTACTAATATGTGATAAAATATCAATATAGGAGATATATGATGGAACTTTTTTATGAAGAGTCTGCCGTGGTTAATAACGAAAAGTCGGCAAGTACAAAATACAACGTATTTAAAATAATATCAATAATTTCATACGTTTTATGCGCTTTGTGGTTTATGCTTGTATTTATTGCGTTTGATTGGGGGTCGGGTAACACAATACTAAATATTGTATTCGTTCTTGTTCCACTTTTAATGTTTTTTGTTTCAGGCTTAATTTTTAGCAAGTTTAAAAACAAAATGTACGTTGACTATGATTATACATTAGTAAGTGGCTCTATAAGAGTATCAAAAGTAATCAAAAACATTAAAAGAAAATTTGTAGTTAAGTTTGACGCATCAAACATTGAAAAAATTGGAACGTATGGTAGTGGCACGTTTGAAAAGTATGATAAGATGCCTGGCACAACAAAACTTACGCTAACGTCAAATTATACCGCTACGGACAACAAGAAATTTTATTATATAGTAGCAGTTATTAATGGTGATAGAACATTAATGATATTTGAATGTACTGAATTGTTTATAGTTAATATTCTTAAATTTAGCAATAAAATGGTTCTTGAAGAGGAGTTTTCTAAAAAATAATGCTTTATTTTGATAATGCGGCAACGACTGCTCCGTCACTTATGGCGATTGAAAAGGCGCAAAAATTCAACAGTGAATTATATTTTAACCCGTCTACTTTATATTCAGGCGGGTTAAATTGTGCACGTGAAATTAAGCTCGCAAAAGAAAGTATATTGAAGAATCTTGGTGCAACTAATAATGAAGTTATATTTACTTCTTGTGGGTCTGAAAGCGACAACCTTGCAATTTTTGGTTGTGTTAAACGAGGTGTATTCGTTACGGATAAGGGGGAACATTCTGCCGTTTATAAAAGTTTTCTTGAACTAAAAAATCGTGGACAAAAGATTGAGTTTGTCGATTTAAATAGCGATGGCTCTGTTAATGAAGAAAATCTTATATCAATTGTTAAAGAGCTTAACGCTGACTTTGTTTCTATCGTCCACGTTAATAATGAAACAGGTGCTATTAACGATGTCAACAGTATAGCAAATAAACTTAAAACTATAAATAAAAAGATTATTTTTCACGTTGACGGTGTTCAGGCGTATGGTAAAATTCCATATAAACTTTCTCAAAACATTGATTTTTATGCTATAAGCGCACACAAGATAAACGGCTTAAAAGGTGTTGGCGCTTTGATTAGAAAAAAAGGCGTGAACTTATCGCCGTTAATTTTTGGTGGCGGTCAAGAAAACGGACTGCGTAGCGGAACTGAAAACGTTTTTGGTATTAAAGTATTTCAATATGCAGGTGAGGAAAAATATTCTTGCTTATTAGATAACTTTTCTCACGTTAAACAACTTAAAAACGTTTTTATTGAACAATTAAACAAAGACATGTTTACAATTATTTCAAGTGAAAATTCTTCGCCGTACATTCTTTGCGTTTCTGCAAAAGGATTAAGAGGCGAGGTTGTAATGCACGCTCTTGAATCGCAAGGTCTAATTGTAGGCAACGGTTCAGCTTGTTCATCTAAAAATAGATTTAGTAGAGTTATTGAAGCTTGTGGATATGGTCGTGACGTACTTGATGGCGTAATCAGAATTAGTTTTTGTGCCCAAAATACGCTTAATGAATGTTATCAAGCAGTTGAAATAATTAATAAAACAGTAGAACAATTAAAAGGAATTTTAAAATAATGAAAAGTGCTATTATAATTAGATATTGCGAAATTCACCTTAAAGGCAAAAATAGAGGCTTTTTTGTAAAATTATTAAAAGAAAATATAAAACGTACAATTAAAGGAATTGATTGCACGTTTACCGCGATGCACAGTAGGTACTTAATAGAAGACTTTAATGAAAACGATTATGAATTAATTACTGAAAAACTACATAAAATCGCTGGGATACATACATATAGCAAAGCGCTTGTTGTTGAAAACGATTTTGAAAAAATCTTTGAAGCCTCAAAAGAGTTGTGTCAAGATAAAACAGGCACTTTTAAGGTAATTACAAATAGGGCTGATAAAACGTTTACGCCTAGTTCTATGGAAACTTCAATGCTTATAGGCGGTAAATTGTTAGAAGCTTACGCCCCTAAAATATCAGTTGACGTAAAAAATCCAGATTTTTCGATAAACATTGATATTCGTGAAGACGGCAAGACTTTTGTTTATACAGACGTTGTTCACTGTTTAAGCGGTATGCCTGTTGGCTCTGCCGGAAAAGGTTTACTATTGATTTCTGGTGGAATTGATAGTCCTGTTGCTGGATATATGACTGCAAAACGTGGAATGAAACTTGATTGCTTACACTTCCACAGTTTTCCTTATACGGGTGAGGCTGCAAAAGAAAAGGTTATTGAACTTGCTAAAAAAGTTGGAGAATATAACGGGGGGATAAATTTATACGTCGTATCGTTTACGCATATTCAAGAAGCAATACATAAACACTGTCCAGAAGAATTCATGATTACGCTTATGCGTAGATTTATGATGCGAATTGCTGAGCGCCTTGCAAAACAACAAGGTGACCAAGCAATTATTACAGGGGAAAGCCTTGGGCAAGTTGCAAGCCAAACGATTGAAAGCATAACTTCATCAAATTCAGTTGTAACTATGCCTGTCTTGCGTCCATTAATAGCGTTCGACAAACTTGATATTATCGAAATATCTAAAAAGATTGATACTTATGAAACGTCAATTTTACCGTATGAAGATTGTTGTACGGTATTTCTACCCAAATTCCCCGCAATTAAGCCTAACTTGGAAAGGGTAAAGCGTGCAGAAAGTAAGCTTGACGTAGAAGCGTTAATTAACGAAGCGTTTGAAAAAGTAGAAAAATACGTTCTATAATAAAATTTAGATTATTCTAAATCGTTATTCCACCAATCGTCGCCGAACTGTACGTTCGGCGTTTTTATTTTATCTAAATATATTTCCTTGCCGAAATATTCCTTTTGGTCATATATATAAT
>JAZNFN010000123.1:0-2121 GCA_045576035.1 Christensenellaceae bacterium | reverse complement strand
GATTATAAAATTAAAAGATTTATGAGCCTATATGTTGCGCAAGCAAAAGTTGAAATTTTAATTAACGGTGGAAGTGGATATTAAAATGAAAAACGAATATAAAGGCATTCCGTTTTGGTCGTGGAACGATAAATTAGACGAACGAGAATTAGAAAAACAAATAGAATGGATGAAAGAAAACGACTTGGGCGGTTTCTTTATTCACGCAAGAAGCGGACTAAAAACCGAATATTTGGGCGAAGAATGGTTTAGTTGTGTAAGGTCTGCAGTAAAGAAAGCAGAAGAATTAGGTCTCGACGCTTACGTTTATGATGAGAACGGTTGGCCAAGTGGTTTAGCAAACGGCAAACTTTTGGAAAATAAAGAGTTTAGGGATACATATCTAACTTGTTCTTACGGTGTGTTTGATAAGTCTGCGTTTGTTAGTTATACTTCTGACGGTGAAAAAAGAGTATATACAGGGCAAGACTGTTTAAACGTATATCTTAATTATGCAGTTTCTACGGTGGACGTTTTGAATGCTGAAGCGGTAAGAGCATTTATAAATGAAACGCACGAAAAATATAAAATCAATACTTATGGTGTAAAAGGTTTTTTTACAGATGAGCCACAGTTTTGCGCAAACGGTGTGGCCTTTTCGCTTTCTATGATAGAGTATTTTCAAAACGAATATGGCGAAGATATTCTAAACGATTTAGGAAAGTTATTTGTAAAAACAAAAGATTATAGGCGATTTAGATATAAGTATTGGAAAGCAATGCAGACGCTAATGCTTAATAATTATGCAAAGCAAATCTATGATTATTGCGATAAAAACGGCTACTTGTTAACGGGGCATTATTACGAAGAACGTAGTATCGGCAAACAAGTTTTAGGTTGTGGTGGGGTAATGCCTTTTTATGAGTACATGCATATACCCGGAATTGACTGGTTAGGGAAACTAGTTGATACTTCTACCGTAAAAGATTATCCGGAATTTCAAGAATTTTTAACAAACGATTTAGCACCTAAGCAGTTAGGAAGTGTTGCAGCACAACTTGGAAAAAAGCAAGTCATAACAGAAATGGGCGCAATGCTTGGCTGGGACGAAACCCCAAAAGATTTAAAACTTGTGGCGGAGTTTCAGTTTGTAAATGGTGTAAATACGTTATGCTTACATTTGATACCGTACTCTGAAAATGGTCAAAGAAAGAGGGATTATCCCCCGCATTTTTGTGATTTGAATCCGTGGGTTGAAAAAGACTTTGCTTATTTCAATGAGTATTTTGAAAAACTAGGAAAACTTCTTGGTGAAAGTGAAGAAATAGTAAACGTAGGTGTTTTGCACCCACTTAGAAGTGCATATTTTGAGTTTAGTTCTGCAGAAGAAAAAAATGGGTTTGGTACTGCAGATATTGACGAACCGTTTTTTGCATTATTAGATTTACTTGCCAAAATTCACTTGCCTTATCACTTAATTGACGAAACGATCTTAAAAAAATACGGAAAAGTGAACAATGCAAAACTTTCGGTAGGAAAATGCAAATACGATTATTTAATAATCCCCAAAATATACTGTTTAGATAAAACTACAGATGAATTTTTGAAAGAATATGTTGCACAAGGTGGAAAACTTTGTTTAATTGATTCTATTCCAAAATATTTAGAAGGTGAAGAATACGATTTTTCCTATTTAGATTCAAATGTGAAATTAGAAGAAATTAGGCAAAGTCAAAAGATTTTTGCAAGCGATGCGGAGAACGTTAGAATTTCAATACGAAAAGATGGCGATGGGAATATTTATATTTATGCTGTTAATTTGGGAGATGAGAAGACGGTTGAGTTTAGTGCAAAAAGTTTGAAATCGTTTAAAGAGTATGATGCACTTATGAATGAGTACAAACAAACAGGCTTGAAAGTGGCATTTGATAGTGGCGAGTCAAAAATTTTGTACTTATCGGGAGAAGATTTTAAAGAAACTGATTCACAAACGGAAAAACTTGTTTTGACAAAGGAATTTTATTTAGAACAAAAACAAAACAATTATCTACCATTAGACTTTGTAGAATATTCATTAGACGGTAAAAATTATAGCGATAAAATTTACCATATGGAATTGTTTGACAAGTTGTTAAACGATAG
>JAZNFN010000122.1:0-4113 GCA_045576035.1 Christensenellaceae bacterium | reverse complement strand
GGGTTATTCCATTCTCCGCCTTCATCCCAGACACTATAAGTAAGAGTATTGCCATTTTGACTCCAAGTTCCTTCTAAATCCCAATAATCACCATTAAATAATAATGTTAGAGTTCCATTACTATATATGGTCAATGTGTGACCCTCTTCGTTTTTATATACACCAACAGCTGATGTTGTTGAACTATTAGAATTACCATTTGGGTTAATAATTCTATCATCTTTTCCTTGCAAAGCAAAAATAATATTTGTTTCTAATAAATTTTGTTGGGAAGCGGTTAATTCATCCGAAGTTCTAACAACACAAGTGCCAACAACTGCATGGGAACCAGAAGAAAGAACTCCACCGTCAAATGTAGACAAATACTCGTTTCGTTTGTTAGCATCTTCCTTTGTTTTATAAACCTCAACACTGCCGCCCGCATCTGTTCCTTTGTCAATTAAATCATCACCATACACATCTTCTTGATTAACAAATTGATATGAAAAATAAATGTGAGCCGTATACCAACCAGGCTTGTTTAGATTTTTCATAGGGTCAGTATCTTCCGTAACCGCTTCAATTTTCAAAATTCCTGGAACTTTTTCTAAGCACTCAATAACATACTCTTGCGTTGGATTATCTACAAGCTTTTCCTCTTCACTCTTACAACTTGCCAACGCAAGGCATAAAGAAACGCACGAGCATACTGCCAACAAAATAGATAATAGTTTTTTCATAAGTATACCTCCAATAAAAAAGCGTACCCCAAGGGATACGCCGAAAAACGCATCTCTCAATGTTGCTACACATTTTTCCCAAAGTTAGGCGAGAGCATACGTTTTTACCAACAGTATGCCCTAACTTGGGACTATTCAAAATGTGTAGCATAATTAGTATAGCACTAATTAAAAGAAAAATCAATCCGAAACGCCGTCTAATCAAAAAGTTTACTTTTATATTATATAAATAAAAGAAACAATCAGACTCCGATTGGAATCTGATTGTTTCTTTTGACCGCTTGAAAGTGCAATTATATATTGTTTATAAAAATCCCTATGGGACACGCACTTTATCCACTTCCTTTTAATAAAGAGCGTTAATAATTATATCCTAACTCTATTGCTTTAACGTTCTTGTCTAACAAATGCGCTTTTTTAGCAGGAATCATTTGTGCAAGGCTGTTAGTTATTTGTTCAAGCGTTAAAACACTTGTTTCTTTAATAACCTTGCCTAATATAATCATATTTGCAAGTCCGTCAAGACCGTTGTCGCTTGCAAGTTTAGTTGCAGGAATACCAGAGATACTAACGTCTTCCCTAACGATTTCCTTTGCGATAAGCGAACTGTCGTAAACAATATATCCACCCTTTTCGGTTTCAAACAAGTATTTTTCTAACGATGGCAAGTTCATTGCGACAAGCACGTCAGGTTTATCTACGATAGGTGAACCGATAGGCGTATCTGAAAGCGTTACGCTACAATTTGCCGTACCACCACGCATTTCAGGACCGTAAGACGGAAGCCAACTTACTTCCATACCATTTTTAAGACCGGTATAAGCAAGTGCTTTACCTGCAAACAAAATTCCTTGTCCGCCAAAGCCTGCGATAAGGATTTTAGTAGTTTTAGCCATTTACTTTTCCTCCTTATACTTATCTTTATATACACCTAAGGGGTAATGCGTTTCCATATTTTCTTCAAGCCATTTAAGCGATTCCTTTGGTGAAAGCCCCCAGTTTGTCGGGCAAGTAGACAATACTTCAATAAGAGAGAAGCCTTTACCTTCGATTTGGTTTTGGAAAGCGTGCTTAATTGCTTGCTTTGCTTTTTTGATGTTTTTAACGTTGTTTACGGCAACTCTTTCAAGATATGAAGCGCCTTCAACCTGTGAAAGCATTTCACATACTTTTACAGGATAACCAACAACGGTGACGTCCCTACCGTAAGGTGAAGTTTGCGTTACTTGGTTGGGAAGAGTTGTAGGCGCCATTTGACCGCCTGTCATACCATAAATTGCGTTGTTCACGAATATTACGGTTATATTTTCATTGCGTGCTGCCGAATGAACGGTTTCTGCCGTACCGATTGCAGCAAGGTCGCCGTCACCTTGGTAAGTAAATACTACGTTGCCGGGGTTTGCCCTTTTTGCACCTGTTGCAACTGCGGGCGCTCTGCCGTGAGCGGCTTGTATCATATCACAATTAAAATAGTTATATGAGAAAACTGAACAGCCAACCGAAGCAACGCCGACAGTCTTATCAAGAACGCCCAATTCTTCAAGGCATTCTGCAACAAGACGGTGTATAATACCGTGCGTACAGCCTGGGCAATAATGCAACTGATTATCTGTAAGACCTTTTGTCTTTTCAAACACTACCATTCTTTTGCTTCTCCTTTTTCGATTTCAGTAATTTTATTCAAAACTTCGTCGGGGGTCATAATTACACCGCCCGTTCTTCCGTAGAAGTATACGGGTTTTGAACAGTTAATTGCAAGCTTAACGTCGTCAACCATTTGTCCCATATTGAGTTCAACTGATAAGAACGCTTTAACCTTGCTTGCTGCCTTTTTAAGCGCATCCTTGGGGAACGGCCAAAGAGTAATAGGTCTTATCATACCCACTTTTATACCCTTTTCCCTTGCAGCCATTATAGCATTTTTAGAAACACGGGCAGCAATCCCAAAAGACACAACGCAAATATCAGCGTCATCCATCATAAATTCTTCGTACATAACTTCGTCACGTTCAACGATTTTATATCTCTCGTATCTATTGATATTCCATTCTTCAAGTTGAGCGGGACTAAGAGAGAGTGAATTTACGATATTTCTTCCTTCGTGCTTACTTGTCCCCGTGGTTGCCCAAGGTTTATCGTATTCCTTAACTTCGCCAAGTTCTAAGCTAACAGGTTCCATCATTTGACCCATAGTACCGTCAGCAAGAAGCATTGCGGGCATTCTATACTTATCAGCAAGGTCAAACCCCTTAAACGTAAGGTCAACCATTTCTTGAATAGACGCAGGCGCTAAAACTATAAGCTTATAGTCACCGTGTCCACCACCTTTAAGCGCTTGGAAATAATCAGACTGCGACGGCTGAATACCACCAAGACCGGGACCACCACGCTGAACGTTTACTATTAATGCGGGAAGCTCACAACCTGCAAGGTAAGATATACCTTCGCTTTTAAGCGAAATCCCTGGGCTTGACGAACTAGTCATAACTCTTTTACCGCAAGCCGCAACGCCTAAAACCATATTGATTGCAGCGACTTCTGATTCTGCTTGTAAGAACGTACCGCCAATTTTAGGCATACGCTTACTCATATATGCGGCTACTTCGGTTTGGGGAGTAATCGGATAACCAAAATAGTACTTACACCCTGCCATTATTGCCGCTTCTGCTAATGCTTCGTTTCCTTTCATTAAAACTTTTTCTGCCATAATAACACCTCTACTTTTCCACCGTGATTACCGTATCAGGACACATCGTTGCACAGAACGCACAACCGATACATTTTTCTTGGTCGGTAATCATTGCCGGGTGGTAGCCCTTTACGTTAATTTTTTCCTTTGCAAGCGCTATAATTTGCTTAGGACAAACCGTTTCACACAGTCCGCAACCTTTGCAACGCTCTTCATCAAAAGTAACCTTTGCCATATTTTCTCCTTTATAGCCAATCCCCGAACTTTATCGGGTCAATCGGCAATATTTCTTTAATTTTTTTAAGTTCATCAGTAATCAAATCACGTCTGATTGCTGTAAATTTTACGGGTAACCCCGTCAACTTTGATAATTTATGGGTAAATTCAAGTCCGTCTAAAATAGTTCTTACAGTAGTTTCATTTCCAAGATTTGCATTGTTTACAATACCTGTAAACGGCAAACGACCGTTCCTTTCAATCTCTTTAATAATTTCAACTGCGCCGTCAAGTGTTCTTGTTTCGGGTCTACAATTATTAACAACCAAAAGTGCATCGTAATCGTTTTCTTCAATTATGCTTTGGGAAAACCTACCTAGCGCAAGTGCGCCCCTATCGTCCCCACCGATATCGGCAACAGCAAATCTGCTTTTATCGGCAATCATCTTATATGATTGGGCGTTCATCGCAGGAATATCTACGTTGGTT
>JAZNFN010000121.1:0-2835 GCA_045576035.1 Christensenellaceae bacterium | reverse complement strand
TTTGCAGAATTTTAAATTTATTATATTTTATCTCGTAACAAAATTTTTTTAAACTCAAAATCTTCCACAAAAATACTAAAATATTCTACAAAGTTTGTATTTATAGGAAAATTTCTAATAAAATCTAATTTTAAAATTCTGCAAACAAAAAAACAGTGGAAAATATCCCACTGTTTTAAACATTTTGAATTAATATTATTTCACAATAATTAAACGTGATACATACAGTTTACACTTGCTACTTTCATCCAACTATTATAGGCGATTGAACCTTTTTTCGTTTGATTTTCATTTGGATAATCAATCAGTTTTTCTTCAAGTTCTAAGATGCTATCTATCTTGCCCGAAATATAATCGTTTAAAATTTGTTTACAATGCTTAAACCTCTGCATAAGTCCGCCAAGCCTTATATCTTGTATATCGAATCCGTGCGGTTTATTTTCTTTATTCCACTGATAACAAAACGCTTTATAAAATGCTTGAAGTTTCTTACTTGCAACGTCTATTTCTTTAACGCACTCTTTAAGTGCTTTTTTATCTTTTTTATCATACGCATTGTGAATTTTTATACCAAGAGTACTTTTAACTGCAAGTAATTCACAAAGTTTTACCTGTGTATCGAAGACGTAAGCATACTTACTGCCTTTCATATAGCCACTTAAAATCTTTGCGCTTTCAAGATAAAATTTATCGCTATCTTCGGGAATAGTAACGTCTAAATATCCACGCAACAAGTCATTATATAGATGTGCTTTTGCAGTACTTACAGCACCGGTATTAGTCTCATAATCACCAACGTAGTTGGGCAAATCAAGGCACATAAACGCATCGAACTCTTCGCCCGTAATTTGTTTAAATTCTACTTTTATCTTTTCAAGGTCGGTTTGTCCGTCGTACACACGTTTTATATAGTATAGAGAAGATAATACAGCATACCTTGAACATTCTGCACCATCGTCCCCCCACATAGTAATCAAAACGTTGTCAATGCCGTTTTCTCTACACGAATTCATTGCAGGAAGCATAGTCTTTAACGAATACTTATTTAACGGAGCAAATCCACGCCACGTCCATGCGCCACCCGCAAACCAAACGTTATCAGACATTCTTTTATGTGCGTCAAACATCTTGTCGTACATTGCTTTATCATCGTTATAATAATCCCAATATACAAGACCTACGTCCTTTGGAATTTTATCTTTGATAGAGTCTACTGCATCGGCAGTCATATCGCCTTCAAGATAATAATTGCCGTGGTTTATTAGTCTAAAAAACATATCCGACCAAATAAGCGGTTGTAAATCGTATTTTTTTGCTATTTCAATTACTTTATTTAGATGGTTAATCAAAATGTCAAACCTGTTTTGATAACCATATTTATCAAGGTATTTTCCAAGACCTATCATGTGCGCTTCGTCCATACCGACGTGAACAATTTTTGACGAATAACAATTCTTAATAGTCTTAAAAATATTCTCAATAAGTTCATACGTTCTTGGTTCGTTAAGAAGTAAAATATCGTTAACGTCACATATTTTTTGATATTCGTTCCACCTGAAAATAGCGTTTAAATGCGCAAGCGTGTGTACGCACGGAATAAGTTCAACGCCTTTAATCTTACAATAAGCATCAATCTCTTTTAGGTCGGCTTGCGTGTACCTTCCACGCATATAACCAAAGTATGGCTCACCTTCCACTTCAAACGTATCTTCGGTGTAAAGCTGAATCATATTATATCCAATAGAATATAACGTATCAATATAATTTTTTATCTCACATAAATTCATCACGGCATTTCTTGAAACGTCAAGCATAACGCCAAATCGCTTATTTCCCATAAACTTCCTCACGTTTATTTTTTAGATTAATTGTATCTTTTACCACCCAAATAGTCAACACAAAATATTCCAACGACATTCCAAAATATTCCACTTTTTTATTCGTGTAAACTTTTACTACGATAATAAGACTGAACACTCTTAAACCCTGCTTCAAAAATAAGTTCTGTAACCTTTTTCTTATCCGATAGCATAAGTTCGTTTTCAATATAATCAAGTCTTAAATCATTTATAAACTTAGGCAGTCCAACGCTCAAATATTTATGGAATACCCTAGAAACGTGTTCTGTGGAATATCCTAAGGATTTTGCAATAGTTTTAACTGTAATGCCCGTCTTAAAATTATTGTAAATATAGTCAAGAATTTTTATTATTGCTTCTCCGTCAGCGAAGTCTTTACCACCAAACTCAAACGCACCGTAAAGGTAAGATAAAAACAACTCTGCCCCCGCCTGCAAAATTTCTTCTTTGCTTTCTTTCAAAAACACGTTTTCTACTATAAAAAAGAGTTTTTCTGCAAGATTATGGTTTGTTATTACCGAATTTTTAACGTGCTTGCTGTTTCTAAGGATATTAAACCGTTCAATATACTTATATGGTATAAGCACTACACAATTTTCGCCGTCAAAAATCTTTTTATCGTAAGAATGCACGTCGTAACTATCAAAAAACGCCACTTGTCCACTCGTAACGTTTTGAACCACACCATTGCAAGTAATTTGATAATTTCCGCTTTTAACAACAAAAACTTCTAAGTTGTTGTGAAAATGCGCTTTTATTAAGTAGCACGGCTTAACTACAATAAGTTTGCCTTCTTGTTCCCTATTTTTCTCATAATATGCTTTCATGTTTTTATTATATCAAATTTTAAGAATAAAACAAGTAATATGGAACTGTTTTTTTGATTTTATAACAAAAAAATAATTGACTTAAAAATTAAAATTTTTGATTAAATTATTCATTGTTTTAGCATTATTAATATTGTATAATAATTATA
>JAZNFN010000120.1:0-12744 GCA_045576035.1 Christensenellaceae bacterium | reverse complement strand
ACCGTTATCGGTGCAGGGCTTAACGTTTATAATACCCAAACTGCAAAAGAATTAAACTTGCCCGTAATAAGTGCAGAGAGTGATTTGTTTAGTAGGATAGACTTTCCGTATATGACACTTCGTCATTGTCCGCTTAAAAATCACTTGAACGCTAGTTGTGATAGGTGCCCTTTTGACGACGACTATTATTACGTTTTACAAAGCGGAAAAAAACTTAAACTGAAAAGAAAAAAACTTTCCGATTGCACTTTTTATCTTACCGATTAGTTAGTGTATGCTTAGGAATTTGATAAGAAAAGTCCACGCTTAGCGATTGAGTGTGGACTAAATTTTTACCCTTTTACTTAAATTAGTTGTTTTTTAATATTATATTTGTTATAATTATAATGAAATTGATCTTTAATTTTGCGATGATGAGCGCAAAAAGATGCTTTATAAGGTAGGTTATATGAACTTATTAATAGTAGGTGCCGGCAAAGTCGGCAGTACGCTTGTTGAAAACTTTCTTAATGAAAAACACGATATAGTCGTTGTGGATTTAAATGCGCCTGTACTTAGCGACGTGGTAAACCGTTATGACGTTAAAGGTATAGTCGGTGGTGGTCTAGAACGTGGGGTGCTTTTAGATGCCGGTGTTGAAAGTGCTGACTTTTTTATTGCTTGTACGCCAAGGGACGAAGTTAATATTCTTTCTTGCGTGCTTGCAAAAAAATTAGGTGCAAAGCGCACGATTGCGCGTGTTCGTGACCCTGAGTACTTTAAGGAAATGGCAAATATGAAAGAAGATTTGGGGCTAGACTATTTTTTCAACCCTGAATTTACTACCGCGGCAGAAATTGCTCAGGTTCTAAAATTCCCGTCTTCTAAGAAAGTTGAAAGCTTTGCGGGTGGCAGAGCGAATATGGTTGAATTTTACATCGGTGAAGGCAATCCACTTGTAGGTAAATCGCTTATTGACGTAGCAAAAGAATATAACAGCAAACTTCTTATCGGTATGGTTAGCCGTGGGGATGAAGTTATTATTCCTCGTGGTGATTTTGTCATTAAAAAAGGGGACAGTATCCATATAATAGCGCCCGATAGTGAAATTTACGCCTTTTCAAAAAAGATAAAATTGTTTAAGCCCCGTGCTAAAAACGTGTTTATCATCGGCGGTGGTAAGATTGCTTACTATCTTTCAAAGGGACTAATAGAATCGGGAAACAACGTTAAGATTGTGGAAAGCAGTAAAGAGCGTGCAGAAGAGTTAGCGCAAATGCTACCCTTAGCGACGGTAATACACGGCGATGGGGCAGACCACGAACTTTTAGATGAAGAATCGCTCAAAAACTGCGATGCGTGCGTAACGCTTACGGGTATGGATGAAGAAAACGTTATTATATCACTATACGCGCAGAGCAAGAACGTAGGCAAGGTTATAACCAAGGTTGACCGCTTTTCCATAATGGATATGGTTAAAAAGTTAGGGCTCGACACGGTTGTTTCGCCAAGGACGGCTATTGCGAACCATATAATCCGTTTTGTCCGTGCACATCAGGCTGATTCTGGGTCGGGAATAAACACGCTTTATAAACTTCACAACAAGGTTGAAGCTATTGAATTTACCGTTGGCGAAGACTTTGTGGGGCAAGATAAAGAACTTAAAGATTTACAGATTAAAAGGAACATTCTTATTGGTGGAATAGTCCGTGGGGAAGAATTTATTACGCCAAAAGGAAACAGCAAACTTATAAAGGGAGATAAAGTAATAGTGGTAACGGCAGTAAAAAGCATTACCCAACTTTCTCAAATTTTAAAGTGATATGAATTATAAAATGGTTTTCAGCATAATAGGCAAAACTCTTGTTATTGAAGCGCTGTTGTTGCTTTTGCCTATGCTGGTCGGTATTATTTATGCCGAAAACAATTTAATAGCGTTTTT
This sequence comes from Christensenellaceae bacterium, assembly GCA_045576035.1. Classification (GTDB taxonomy): domain Bacteria; phylum Bacillota; class Clostridia; order Christensenellales; family Borkfalkiaceae; genus UBA1259. Next base: position 10,823 of record JAZNFN010000120.1, on the reverse strand, counting down.
AGTGCCTATTTTGGCGCTTTTAGTAGTAGGTTTTCCACTCTCATTATTAAAGAGTAAAGACAACCAAATGTACGCAAAAGAAGGGTTTGTAACGGTGGCGCTTGTTTGGATTTTTATGTCGCTTATCGGGGCATTGCCCTTCGTTATAAGTGGTGAAATTCCTAACTATATTGACGCAATTTTTGAAACCGTATCAGGATTTACCACTACGGGCGCATCAATTTTAAGCGACGTTGAAGTGCTTTCAAAGTCGACTATGTTTTGGCGTTTATTGACACACTGGATTGGCGGTATGGGCGTGTTAGTGTTTGTGCTTGCGCTTATTCCTGGTTATAACTCGGGCATAATGCACGTTTTTCGTGCGGAGTCACCAGGTCCAACAGTAGGTAAACTTGTAAGTAAACTTACTCGTACTGCAAGAATACTTTACGGGATTTATATGGTGATGACCATAGTTCAAATAATTATGCTTGTTTTGGGCGGAAACGACCTTTACAATAGTGTGCTGTTGTCATTTTCTACGGCTGGAACTGGTGGCTTCGGTTATAAAAACGATAGTGCTGCAAGTCTTTCTCTATATACACAAATGGTGCTTGCAGTGTTTATGTTTTTGTTTGGGATAAATTTTAACTTTTACTATTTAATTCTAATTAGAAGCGTCAAAAAAGCGTTTAAGTGTGAAGAAGTGCGCATTTATTTTATTATAGTAGTGTTATCCACCATTGCTATTGCATTAAATCTTTTATCTCAGGCGGTATCTCTGGGCGACGCGTTCTCACAAGCGTTTTTCCAAGTAACGTCAATAAGTTCTACAACGGGGTTATCAAGCGCTGATTTTGATACGTGGCCGGCATTTTCGCAGTCTATACTTATCGTGCTTACCATAATCGGTTCGTGTGGGGGCTCTACGGGTGGTGGCATAAAGGTCGCAAGGCTGGCTATTCTTGCAAAGACAACCGCTACCGATTTTAAAAGGCTTATACATCCAAGGTCGGTCGCTTTTACTAAGTTTGAGGGTGAAACGGTTGATGAGGAAACTCAAAGAAACGTAAAAGCATATTTTATTTTGTGGGTTATTATAACCGTTATGTGCACGTTATTATTGAGTCTTGATTATAACGAACTTTTCTCTAACTTTTCAGCAACGCTGGCGTGTATAGGTAACGTTGGACCAGGGTTTGACGCAGTAGGTCCGATTATGAATTATAGTTTTTATTCGCCTTTTTCAAAAGTGCTTTTGTCGGCGGTTATGTTAATTGGTAGATTGGAAATTTTCCCTATTTTAATTTTATTTGCGCCAAGGACGTGGAAGCGCGGATAAAAAAATCCCTTTAACATAGTTAAAGTTTTCTTTTGAGCGTTAAAATCGTTTGACAATTTTCGCGCGTAAATGTTATACTATACTCACTTGGATTGATAACTGTTTTTTGCAACTGACGGTGAGTGGGGTTAACCCATAGGAAGTAAAAAACAAATTAATATGTCGACCGTCTGGGCAGTTTGATTTTTTCAAACTGCTTTTTTATTTCAAATACAGCATATTTTATAAAATTCAGATTTTATTAGGAGACCTTATTTATGAAAAAAGTAGCAGTAGTTATGGGTAGTGACAGCGACCTTAAAGTCGTTGAAAAGGCGATTGAAACGCTTAAAAATTACGGTGTTGAAACCGAAGTGCACGTTTATTCAGCACACAGAACGCCTGTTGAAGCAAAAGAGTTCACCGCTTCGGCAAGAGATAACGGAATAGGCGTTATAATTGCTTGTGCAGGAAAGGCGGCACACCTTGCAGGTGCAATTGCAGCAAACACAACGCTCCCCGTTATAGGTATTCCCATAAAAGCTTCTGCGCTTGAAGGTATGGACGCGCTTTTATCCACCGTGCAGATGCCAGCAGGTATTCCCGTTGCAACGGTCGCTATTGACGGTGCTGAAAACGCAGCGCTTCTTGCAATACAAATACTTGCAGTTGAAGATAAAGATTTAGCGTTAAAACTTCAACAAGCACGCGACCAAAAGAAAGAAAAGATTTTAGAAAAAGATAAAGAAATTAACGCAAAATATAAATAGATTTTTTGAAAAAGTGAAAGATTTTTGTCTTCACTTTTTCGTGTTTTAACGTGTACGTTACGGAGGACTTATATGAATAAGATACACGAAGAATGTGGTGTTTTCGGCGTTTACGCTTCTGAAACTTGCAACGTCGCAAGTATGACGTATTATGCGCTTTACGCTTTGCAACACCGTGGGCAAGATGCTTGCGGAATCGTAGTCAACGACGGCGGTGTTTTTACTGCAAAAAAAGATTTGGGACTTGTAGGGGACGTTTTTACCAAAGAAGTGCTTAAATCGTTAGGTTGCGGTAAAATTGCGGTAGGGCACGTCTTTGCAGGGACAAAAGGGCAGGTAAACATTGCCAATGCTCAACCGTTAGTGGTAAACCACGTTAAAGGGCGTATGGCACTTGCCTTTAACGGTAACCTTATAAACAAAAATCAGCTTAGAACTGAACTTGAACTTCAAGGTTCAATATTCCACTCTACCGGTGATACCGAAGTTATCGCTTACGAAATTATTAAAGAAAGACTTAAAGCACCATCGACAGAACACGCGCTTTATAACGCTATGGATAAATTAAAAGGTGCGTACTGTATCGTGCTTATGTCACCAACAAAGTTAATCGCCGCGCGTGACCCACACGGGTTTAGACCGCTTTGCTACGGAAAAACGGCGGACGGGTCTTACATAGTTGCATCTGAAAGTTGCGCACTTGATGCGGTTGGGGCAAAGATTATCCGTGACGTTAAGCCAGGCGAAGTTATAGTGATTGACGCTATGGGCGTTCGTTCGCTTGACGGGCATTGCGGAAAAGAAAAAATGTCTTCTTGCATATTTGAATTTGTTTATAATGCAAGACCTGATTCAATCGTTGACGGATATTCGGTTCACGAAGCAAGGGTTGAAATGGGCAAGTATCTTGCAAAAAAATATCCTGTTGATGCTGACGTTGTTATAAGCGTACCCGATTCTGGAAACGATGCTGCTATCGGTTATGCAAGGGAATCGGGCATACCGTACGAACTTGGGTTTCTTAAAAACAAATACGTTGGAAGAACGTTTATATTCCCCGACCAAAAGGATAGGGAAGACCAAGTAAGAAAAAAACTTAATCCTATATCTTCGGTAGTAAGGGGCAAACGTGTAGTAATGGTAGACGATTCTATCGTAAGGGGTACGACTAGCGGTAGGGTTGTTAAACTTTTAAGGGAAGCAGGCGCAACCGAAGTTCATTTTATGGTATCATCGCCACCGTTCTTGTTCCCGTGCTATTACGGAACGGACGTTCCCGATAAAGATATGCTAATTGCAAACCAACACACCAAAGAAGAAATAAGGGAAATGATAGGTGTTGACAGCTTGAATTACTTAGACTTAGAAGATATGAAAAAAATCGCACTTAACGGTGGAAAAAACAGTTTCTGTTATGCGTGCTTTAACGGTGAATATTCAACCGAAATTCCCGTTCAAGAGCCAAACAAATACGAATCAAAAATAAACATTGAAGAAAAAACCAAAAGACATTAATTAGGGAGATTATTATGGAAAAGAGTTTCAGTGAAAGTTACAAGGCGGCGGGCGTAGATATTACCGCAGGATATAAAGCAGTTGAACTTATGAAAGGTCATATCAAAAGAACTATGACCGACGGCGTTTGTTCTGACATTGGTGGTTTTGGTGGACTTTTTGCACTTGGCAAAGTTAAAAACCCCGTTTTAGTTAGTGGTACTGACGGCGTAGGAACAAAACTTAAATTAGCGTTCCTTATGGATAAGCATAACACGGTTGGTATCGACTGTGTTGCAATGTGCGTGAACGACGTTATATGTTGTGGCGCAAAGCCGTTATTTTTCTTAGACTATATCGCAGTAGGTAAGAACGTGCCCGAACGTGTTGCTTCAATCGTTGAAGGCGTTGCAGAAGGTTGCGTTCAAGGAGGCTGTGCTTTAATCGGCGGTGAAACTGCTGAAATGCCAGGGTTTTATCCTATTGACGAATACGACTTGGCAGGTTTTGCCGTTGGTGTAGTTGACAAGAAGAAAATTCTCGACAACAAAAAAATGCAAGCGGGCGACGTTGTTATTGCAATTCCGTCGTCGGGTGTTCACAGCAACGGTTTCTCACTTGTAAGAAAGGTGTTTGACGTAGAAAAAGCAGACCTTAAATCACCACTTGAAGCACTTGGCGGAAAGAGTCTTGGCGAAACGCTTTTAACACCAACCAAAATTTACGTTAAAGCGATTATGGGACTTTTGGAAAAGAAAGTAAACGTTAGGGCAATATCGCACATTACGGGCGGTGGCTTCTACGAAAACATTCCAAGAAGTATTCCCGACGGATTTGGCGTAAAGATTGATAGACAATCAGTTAAAATTCTTCCTATCTTCGACTTGCTTGCAAAAACCGGCAACGTTTGCGAACGTGATATGTTCAACACTTTCAATATGGGCGTTGGCATGAGTGTTGTGGTTAAGAAAGAAGATGCGGATAAGGCGATAGAAATTCTTCGTGCGTGTGGTGAAAACGCTTACGTTATGGGTGAAGTCGTTAAGTCTGACAACAAAATTGAAATTTGTTAATACAGCTATTTAGCGTAAGTAATAAAAAAGGAAGAGTAAATGGAAAAACAAGTAAACGTAGCAGTATTGGTTTCTGGTGGCGGAACTAATTTGCAAGCGCTTATAGATTTTTCGGCAGACGGAAATTTATCAAGCGGAAAAATCGTAAAGGTAATTTCAAGCAACCCTAACGCATACGCACTCACTCGTGCAAGTAATTCTTATATTGAAAGCGCAGTGGTTGAAAGAAAGGGCAAAACCCAACAAGAATTTGAAAAGGGCATAATCGCCGAACTTGAAAGTTGTGAGGCAGAGGTTATCGTTCTTGCAGGGTTTATGTGCATACTTTCAAAGGACTTTACCGATAGATACAAAAAAAGAATTATAAACGTGCATCCGTCGTTAATCCCTAGTTTTTGTGGCGAAGGTTTTTACGGCTTAAAGGTACACGAAGCGGCGTTATCTTACGGCGTAAAGGTAACGGGTGCAACCGTTCACTTTGTAAACGAAGTTGCTGACGGTGGTGAAATTATAATGCAAAAGGCAGTCAGCGTTAAGGACGGCGACACGCCTAGTAAACTTCAAAAAAGAGTTATGGAACAAGCGGAGTGGAAAATTCTTCCCGCAGCGCTTGAAAAAGTTTGTAAAATGGTACTTAAAGGAGAAATTCAATGAGTGTAAAAGGATTGAACACTATTAAAGATTTATTGTCTAAAAACAGTTATCCCGGTAGGGGAATTATCGTAGGTAAAAGCGCAGACGGTAAGAGTGCAATGATTGCTTACTTCATTATGGGTAGAAGTGAAAACAGCCGTAACCGTATTTTTGAAAGATACGCTGGCGGTATGAGAACAAAGGCGTTTGACGAAAGCAAACTCACCGACCCAAGTTTAATTATATACAATCCCTTTTTAGAGTGTGGTAATAAAGATATAGTTACCAACGGTGACCAAACGGATACAGTTTATAACTATATAAAAGAACACGGCGATGACGGTTTTTCTTTTGAAAAATCACTTCATACTCGTGAGTTTGAACCAGATAAGCCTAACTTTACGCCAAGAATTTCTGCAATTTTAGATTATGATTTTGCTAAAAAAACATTTAAATATAAAATGTCTATATTAAAGAGCAGTGACGGTGACCCCCAAGTATGCGACAGATATTTTTATAGTTATTTGCCCATTGACTCTCTTGGACACTTTATTCACACTTACGAATGCGACGGCAATCCCATTCCGTCCTTTTATGGTGAACCTGAAAGGGTAACTCTTCCAAATACAGCAAGTGAACTTGCTGACGTTGTTTGGGAAAACTTAAATAAAGACAACAAGGTTTCTTTGTTTGTGCGTGTTGTTCCGCTTGATGGAAGCACCCCCGAAGAAATTATCATTAACAAGAATAAATAGGAGAAATCAAAATGCAAGAATTAGAACTTAAATACGGCTGTAACCCCAACCAAAAGCCGTCTAGAATTTATATGGCAAACGGTCAAGAATTGCCCGTTACAATTTTGAACGGTAAACCAGGATATATAAACTTTCTTGATGCGTTTAACTCGTGGCAACTTGTTAAAGAACTTAAAGAAGCAGTAGGCAAACCGTGTGCAACGTCATTTAAACACGTTAGTCCCGCAGGTGCAGCAGTTGGTCAAAAACTTTCGGACGTAGAAAAAAAGGCGTGCTTTGTAGACGATATAGTAGGGCTTGACGATTCGCCTATGGCTTGCGCATACGCAAGGGCAAGGGGTACGGACAGAATGAGTTCGTTCGGCGATTGGATTGCGCTTTCAGACGAATGTGATGAAACTACCGCATTGATTATTAAAAGAGAAGTTTCGGACGGTGTAATCGCACCATCATATTCACCAAAAGCACTTGAAATATTAAAGGCAAAGAGAAACGGAACGTACAACGTTGTTCAAATAGACCCTAACTACGTTCCCGAAGAAAAAGAAAGAAAACAAGTTTTTGGCGTAACCTTTGAACAGGGCAGAAACAACTTTAAGATTGATAGGGAACTTGTTACAAACAAAATTGTTACGGCAAACAAAAATCTTCCCGAAAGTGCAATTCAAGATATGATAGTTGCATTAATCACTTTAAAATATACTCAGTCAAATTCGGTATGCTTTGCGCATAACGGTCAAGCAATAGGCGTTGGCGCAGGTCAGCAGTCAAGAATACACTGCACCCGCCTTGCTGGAAGTAAAGCGGACAATTGGTTCTTACGTCAGTGCGATAAAGTGCTTAATCTTCCTTTCCTTCCTACGCTTGGTAGACCGGATAGAAATAACGTTATAGATATTTACATCTCTGACGAATGTGAAGATTTGTTAGTTGACGGCGTATGGCAAAAATATTTTACTGAAAAGCCGTCGTTATTTACAAAGGAAGATAAGCGTGCAGTGCTTTCAAAGGTAACGGGCGTAACGCTTGGTTCAGATGCGTTCTTCCCGTTTAGCGACAATATCGAACGTGCAGCAAAAAGTGGTGTAAGTTACATTGCAGAACCGGGTGGTTCAGTTCGTGACGACCTAGTAATTAAGGCTTGTGATGATAGAAATATGGTTATGTCATTTACGGGCATGCGCCTTTTCCACCATTAATAATCGGAGAGTAAAAATGAAAGTTTTAGTTGTTGGTAACGGCGGTAGAGAGCACGCCATTATTCAAAGTCTTAAAAAGAGTAAAAAAATAGACGAACTTTACGCAATTGCAGGGAACGGTGGTATTGCCGCCGATGCAGTTACGGTTGAAATGGACGTTAAGGACGTTAATAAGGTAGCAAATTGGGCAGTTGAAAACAAAATCGACTTTGCAGTAGTTGCACCCGACGACCCACTTGTTCTTGGTGCAGTAGACCTTCTTGAAGAAAAAGGTATACCGTGTTTTGGTCCGTGCGCAAAAGCCGCTATTATTGAGGGAAGTAAGATTTTTTCTAAAAACTTAATGAAAAAATACAATATCCCCACGGCAAAGTACGAAACCTTTTCCGATGCGGAAAGTGCTATTAAATATCTTGAAACACAAGAAATGCCTATCGTTATTAAGGCGGACGGTCTTGCACTCGGCAAGGGTGTTATTATTGCTGAAACACTTGAAGATGCAAAATCGGCCGTTAAGTCGATGATGGAAGATAAGGTGTTCGGCGCTTCGGGTAGCAATATCGTAATAGAAGAATTTTTGACAGGCCCCGAAGTATCCGTCCTTTCGTTTACCGACGGTAAAACGCTTGTTCCTATGGTTTCTTCAATGGACCATAAGCGTGCGCTTGACGATGATAAGGGTTTAAATACGGGCGGTATGGGTACTGTTGCGCCTAATCCGTATTACACCGAATCGGTTGCAAAAGAGTGTTATGATAAAATTTTTATACCCACTATGAACGCTATGAATAGTGAGGGTAGAACGTTTAAGGGTTGCTTGTATTTTGGGCTTATGCTTACGCCAAAAGGACCAAAGGTAATCGAATACAACTGCCGTTTTGGCGACCCTGAAACACAAGTTGTGCTTCCACTACTTAAAACCGACCTTTTTGAAATAATGCAGGCTGTTTCAGAAGAAAGACTTTCAGAAATTGACGTGGTATTTAAAAAGAAATCGGCTTGCTGTGTTATTATGGCGAGCAAGGGTTATCCCGAAAAGTACGAAAATGGATACGAAATAGTTTATAAAACAAGTACAAAGAACGTTTTCGTTGCAGGTGCAAAGCTTGTCAACGGCAAACTTAAAACAAGCGGTGGCAGGGTGCTTGGCGTAACGGCTGTTGCAGGCGACCTTAAAAAAGCAATCGCAAAAGCGTATAAAAAAGTAAGAAAAATCAGTTTTGCAAATGCGTATTATCGTAAGGATATAGGCAAGCGTGCACTGAAAGCATATGGAGAAAAATAATGGTTTACAGAATTTACGTTGCTAAAAAACCCGAATTCGCTAATGAAGCAAACGCTTTGATGGGCGAAATTAAAAACCTTTTAAAAATTGACTCGATTAAGTCGCTTTCGGTTGTAAACCGTTACGACGTTGAAGATATTGAAAAAGCACTTTTTGACAAGTGCATAAATTCGGTATTTTCAGAACCACAAATTGACGATGCGTTTACTGCGCTTCCAAAAGCAGATTATATATTTGCAGTTGAACCGCTTCCTGGTCAGTTTGACCAACGTGCAGACTCTGCCGCTCAGTGTATTCAACTATTTTCGGCGGGCAATCGTCCCGTTGTAAAGACTGCAAAAGTTTACGCAATAAACGGTCAACTTAGCGAAAGCCAACTTCAAGTAATAAAGAAGTACGTTATCAACCCCGTTGAGTGTAGAGAAGCCGACCTTAGCGAAAAGCAAACGCTTGCGATGACTTACGAACTTCCCGATAAGGTTGAAACGTTAATCGGTTTTAACGCACTTGATGAAAATGGTTTAAGTTCGTTCTTAAAGGAAAAAGGTCTTGCTATGGACCTTGACGACCTTAAATTTTTACAGTCGTATTTTAAAGATGAGGGTAGGGACCCAACTATCACTGAAATTAAAATGATAGATACTTATTGGTCAGACCACTGCCGTCATACGACCTTTTTGACTACTATTGAAAACATAGAGTTTGAAGACCAACTTGCAAACAAGATTTATCAAGAATATATTGATGCAAGAGAAGAACTTAATAGAACTAAGCCTATTAACCTTATGGACCTTGCGACTATCGCAACAAGGTATCATAAAAAGACGGGCGCTCTTCCTAAGATTGATGAATCGGAAGAAATCAACGCTTGTACTGTAAAAATCAAAGTAAACGTGGGCGGTGAAAAACAAGATTGGTTGTTGCTTTTTAAAAACGAAACACACAATCACCCGACTGAAATTGAACCGTTCGGTGGCGCTGCAACTTGTATCGGCGGTGCTATCCGTGACCCACTCTCTGGCAGAAGTTACGTTTACGCAGCAATGCGTGTCACGGGTGCAGGCGACCCGTTAAAACCCTTAAACGAAACTATTAAGGGTAAATTGCCACAAAGAAAGATTGTTACTACCGCAGCAAACGGTTATTCTTCATACGGTAATCAAATAGGTCTTGCTACCGGTATGGTTGATGAAATTTATCACGACGGTTACGTTGCAAAGCGTATGGAAATCGGTGCAGTTATTGCTGCTGCGCCCGAAAAGAACGTTCGCCGTGAAGTGCCAGAAAAAGGCGACGTAGTAATTTTACTTGGTGGAAGAACGGGTAGAGACGGTTGCGGTGGTGCAACAGGTTCTTCTAAATCACACAACCTTGAATCGCTTACGTCTTGCGGTGCAGAAGTTCAAAAGGGTAACGCACCCGAAGAAAGAAAACTTCAAAGGTTGTTTAGGAATGAAAAGGCTTCACGCTTAATTAAGCGTTGTAACGACTTTGGTGCAGGTGGTGTTTCAGTTGCTATCGGTGAACTTGCCGACGGACTTAACATTGACCTTGATAAAGTGCCAAAGAAGTACGACGGTCTTGACGGAACAGAACTTGCAATCAGTGAATCGCAAGAAAGAATGGCTGTTGTCGTTGAAAGTGGTGACGTTGAAAAGTTTATTGAATTTGCAACAGAAGAAAACTTGGAAGCAACGGTCGTTGCAACGGTTACTGACGATGCAAGACTTAAAATGACTTGGAAAGGCAACACTATCGTTGATATTTCAAGAGAATTCTTAAACAGTAACGGTGCAGAAAAGAAAACCAACGTAAAAATTGTTAAACAAGAAATGGATAAAAAGGCTATTCCCGAAAACTTTAAGTCGGGAATGGAACAACTTGCAGTAAACCTAAACGTTTGCAGTAAGCGTGGACTTTCAGAACGTTTTGACTCAACTATCGGTGCAGGTACGGTACTTATGCCCTTTGGCGGTAAAAACCAAAGAACGCCTATTCAGGCAATGGTAAACAAAGTTTCGGTTGAAAATGCTGATACCGATACTTGTTCGTTTATGAGTTGGGGCTACAATCCGTTCATTGCTGAAAAGAGCCCATTATACGGTGGTTATTACGCAGTTATTGAAAGTATATGTAAACTAATTGCAACGGGTGCAACTAAGGAAGATACTTATCTTACTTTCCAAGAATATTTTGAAAAGCCGAATAAAGACGCTACCCGTTGGGGTAAACCTGCCGCAGCGCTTTTAGGTGCGTTCCGTGCGCAAAGAGAACTTAAACTTTCTGCTATCGGTGGAAAGGACTCTATGAGTGG
>JAZNFN010000119.1:0-3690 GCA_045576035.1 Christensenellaceae bacterium | reverse complement strand
TGCAACCAGAGAACGCATAATCACCTATAAACGTTACACTGTTTGGTATTTCGATACTCTTTAAACTGCTACACCCATAAAAAGCATTATCACTTATGCCTGTTACTGTGTCGGGTATAGTTATCCCAATTAGACCAGTGCAGTTTCTAAACGCCTTTGACCCTATATTACTTACGCTTTCGGGAATTTTAATACTAGTTATTTTTTCACATCCATCAAATGCCCCAACACCAATATTCTTAACTGGATATTCATTGTCTTTATATATTATTTTAGACGGTATATTTACAACGCCCGACAAATTGTCCGCTTGATTTTCTACTATTGCAACACCATCGCTAATACTATACCTTATGCCACCTATTTTAGTATATACAATACCATATTCAGTAGCATCGTTATTTTTATAGTTCCATACTACTTCATACTTAGAAGTACCTGCCCACGAATGTTGCCAACCTGCTGGCTTAGTAGTTGCTTCACAATAAATAGTTAATGATTCGCAACCTTGAAAGGCGTTCAACTGAACAATAGAAACACTGTTTGGAATATATACGCTTGTTAGATTATTACATTCTCTAAACGCATTGTTATTAATTAAAGTTACGTTGTACGTTTTGCCATTATAAGTAACGGTAGAAGGTATAACAACATCGCCACTTATTCCTTTTGGTTGCACGACTACACTTACACAGTCGTTTTCAATAACTTGATACCTTATACCGTCAACAAAAAAAGACATTGGCTGGGTAATATCTGCTTCATTCCCACTATATCCCCAAACGATATAACTGCCCAATACATCTAAATACTCCCAAGTGTCAGGTTTGCTTTCGGGCATACAATAAAGTATAAGGCTATCACAGTATTTAAATGCACTATTTCCAATATATTTTACATTGTCGGTCAAAACCAAACGCTCTAAACTTAAACAGTTTGCAAATGCACCGTGCCCGATTTTCTCAACGCTATCAGGTATTTCAACACTTGTAAGATATTCGCAATATACAAATGCTTTATTCCCTATTTCTTTAACCCCATTAGGGATTTTTACGCTTTTAACGTTATTACGATTATTAAAAATTGGATATGTTGTTCCTGTGTCTATTTTGGTCACAGGTTTGCCGTTATAAGTAGACGGAATAACTATATTTTCATCAATTAAAGTACCCACTTCACAGTTTGTAAGCGTAACAGTTTGACCGACTTCATTATCCGCAAAAGTAAATTTAGGATATGAATAATCTTCTATCTTACGTTCACAAAATAAACATTTTTTGTATCTTGTTTCACCTTGTTCGGTTTTTTGCACTATCAATTCATAATCTTTGTGGAATGAAGCTTCACCGTAATCAAAAGTTTCTTCCCCCGCTAAACCGCACGAACAAGAATAAAAATATTTCGCACAAGAAAGGCAGTTAGCGGTACTATCAAGATAACTTCCGCCTACAACTTTTTGGTCAAATACATGTTGGTGGGAAGCCCCACAAGAAGCCAACATAAATGCACAGAACGTCAATACAACTAAAAATACCGTTATTAAACTTTTTTTCTTTCTCATAAAGTTCTCCTTTCCGTTTTATAATATTATAAAGCATATTGCTCAATATGTCAATAACTATTAAAATTTAACTTCATTAAAAGAGTTAAGATTTTACAAAAAAATACTATTAATTTCAAAATCCGTATTGACAAAATTTGGAAAACAGTATATAATTATATCAACATTATAAAGGAGATATTATTATGAATTTAAAGGGAACGAAAACTGAAAAAAACTTATGGGAAGCGTTTGCAGGTGAATCACAAGCACGCAATAAATACACCTATTACGCTTCAAAGGCTAAAAAAGACGGCTTTGAACAAATTGCCGCTTTCTTTTTAGAAACTGCTGATAATGAAAAAGAACACGCAAAAATTTGGTACAAACTTTTACACGACGGTATGCCCTCAACTATCGAAAACTTGAAAGACGCAGCCGGCGGTGAAAATTACGAATGGACCGATATGTATGCTCGTTTGGAAAAGGAAGCAAAAGAAGAAGGGTTTGACGATATTGCAAGACTTTTTGCAGGCGTTGCTAAGATTGAAAAAGAACACGAAGAAAGATATCGTGCACTTCTTAAAAACATTGAAGACGGCACAGTTTTCAAAAAGAACGAAAAAACCGTTTGGATTTGCCGTAACTGTGGACACATTCACGATGCTGTTGAAGCGCCCGTTAAATGCCCCGTTTGCGACCACCCACAAGCTTACTTTATGCTTCGTGTTATTAACTACTAAAACCATAAAACACAATAACGCACTCACTAAAAAGTGGGTGCGTTTAATTTTTTGTTGATTTTTTCCTAATAGTGTGTTAAAATTATGCCTATGACTAACATTTTTAAAAAATTATTTATTAAAAACTATAAGGACACTGATAACCCTATCGTAAGGGCATCTTACGGCGTTGCGGCAGGCATTTTAGGAATAATTGCAAACGCCTTTCTTTTCGCCATCAAACTTTTGGCAGGAATTTTATCGGGAAGTATTGCAGTTATTGCTGATGCCATAAACAATCTTTCCGACTTTATGACTTCTATAATAACAGCAGTTGGATTTAAGATGTCTGGTCGCCCAGCCGATAAGGAACACCCTTTTGGGCACGAACGCATTGAGTACGTTACGTCGTTAATAATCGCTTGCGTAATCTTTTTTATCGGCATTGAAACAGGGCGTGCAGGACTTGATAAAATTCTAAATGCAAGCCCAACCGACTTTTCCATTATAACGTGCATAATTTTAGGCGCATCTATCACGGTTAAATTTATGCTTGCTATTATCTTTAACGGATTAGGCAAATCAATCAATTCCGATTCATTAAAAGCAATGTGTACTGATAGCAGAAACGACGTTATTTCAACGTCAGCAGTGCTTATCTGCGCAGTCGTTGCTATGGTTACGGGGCTTTCGCTTGACGGATATTTAGGTATTGCCGTTTCTCTTTTAGTAATCTATTCGGCAATAAACCTTATAAAAGAAACAATAAATCCACTAATCGGTACTCCGCCCGACAAAGATTTAGTGTCTAAACTTGAAACGAAACTTAAAAGTTATGAACAAGTGCTTGATATTCACGATTTAATAGTTCACTCTTATGGACCGACCAAAACATTTGCTTCCGTACATATTGAAGTTGATTCGGCTGTCGATATTATGCTCTCGCACGACCTTACCGATAATATTGAACGTGAAATTTATAAGGAAATGAACGTTTTATTAGTTTGTCACCTTGACCCCGTAAACCTTAACGACCCCGAAACTGAAACTCTTAAAACCCAAATTATTAAGGTTATAAAAGACTTTGATGAACAACTCTCCCTGCACGATTTTAGGATTGTTAGCGGAAGAACGCATACTAACGTTATATTCGACGTAGTTTTACCTTTTAATCTTCACGGCAAGGAAGAACAAATTAGAACAGCCGTTTGTTCTAAACTTGACTGTTTTGACAAAAAATACTATGCCGTAATAGAATTTGATACCGATTTTAACAGATAAATTAATTGTGAACTAAGCACAATACTTGAAAGTTAACTATCAAACTTAAAGCTCTCACATAGTGGGAGCTTTTTTATTTTTAATTATTACGGTCAAAAATTTCATCTAAACTTACATCAAAAAAATCAGCTATTTTAATAAGTGTTT
>JAZNFN010000118.1:0-6887 GCA_045576035.1 Christensenellaceae bacterium | reverse complement strand
TTGGCCTCCGACTTACTCTAGCAGGTAAAGCCGAAGCTAACGCCGTAAAAAAACAAAGGCACGACGAACTTGTTGAAGAAAAAAATTCACTTGTTAAAGAAAGTGAAAAGATAGATAACGTGCTAAACGGACATTTGCCGGAGGACGGGGAACTAAGCATGTTTTCAGACTGTTATAACGACCTTGTTTCTGTTTCTGCACTAAAACGTGCTACTGATGAACAACTAATGGCGCTTCAAAACGATAAGTCAAACCAAAAGAAAAACTCAAAAGGAAAGGTGCTACCGTTTGCAGTGTTTTCGTGCTTGTGTTTAGTAATAGGTTTTGCAACCGTTTGGTTTAACTTAATTGTAGGGTTAATAGGTTTTGTGCTTTTTGCGATAAGTTTAATCGGTGTGTTTTATTTTGGTGCAGTTAATAAGCCTAAAAAAGATAACGTGTACGAATCGGCAGTTCAAGCGCAACTTGCTAAGCAAGCAGAATACGCTGAACTACAAAGTGAATATATTAGCAAACTTAACGAATATCTTTCAAAATATAACTTGCCTAACGGTTGTGATTTTAAGCAAGCGTTAGAAATCATAAAGAACTGCGTGATTGAAAAGAAAAACGTTTTAAGGGCTTTGGAAAAGACAGAAAATTCATTGAAAGTATTCGACGGGGAAAGACGGCAGTTTATCAGCGTCGTTCCTACTATGAACGTTGCTAAGTTGCGCCAAGAACTATCTAGTGTTCAAGAAGAATATGCAAGAGAAGCCAATGCTTTGGCGATAAAGCGTGCTAGTATAAAAACGCACGAAGACGTTGTGAACTCAATACCCGACCTTGAAAGTAAAAAGTCCGAACTTATAGTGCGTCTTGAACAATATAACGAAGATTATAAAATCTTGACTTTAACAAGCGAATATTTACAAAAGGCAGACGAAAACCTTAAAGTTAAATACCGTCAGCCTTTACAGGATAGTTTAAATAAGTATCTATCGCTTATTACGGGTAAAAATAATAACGCTAATATAGACGTTGATTTAAATTTGACGGTAATGGAAAGCGGGGGCAATAAAGTGCCGGACTATTACAGTAAAGGCTATCAAAACTTGTTTGAAATATGTAAGCGTTTTGCTCTTATAGACGTGCTGTTTACAGGCGAAAAACCTTTCGTAATTCTTGACGACCCGTTTTATAATCTTGACGACGTTAAACTTGACGGTGCGCTCGAACTTGTTAAAAAACTCAGCGACGAATATCAAATTTTATACTTTGTGTGCCACGAAAGTAGGAGAGCGTAGTTATGGGCTATAAGCTTGATTTTGAACTTGTTCCCGACGGCTGTTGGTATTCTAATTTGCGTTCCATATTATCTAAAAAGCAATGGGATTTTTTGCGTGCAGATGCTAAGGAAAGGTCGGGTGGAAAATGTATGATATGTGGAAAACAAACCAAATATCTTGATGCGCACGAACGTTGGAGTTACGATGAAAAAAGTTGCGTTCAAAAGCTTGAAGATATTATTGCTGTTTGTAAAGATTGCCATAGCGTTATTCATATAGGATATACTCAACTAAAAGGCGATGAAGAGCGTGCGGAAAAACATTTTATGAAAGTAAACGGATGTTCGTATGCTGAATACCGCAAAGCATTAGGGCTTGCCAATGAAGTTCATAAAAGGCGGAATGAAATTTCGGAGTGGAAACTTGATTTAACGTATTTAAAGCGATACGTTAAAGACTGACATTATGTTGTTAATCCTAATTTATATCAGTGAATTTTTCGTGTTGTAATTTTTAAAAAATAATTAAAAATCTCGTTCAAATGCTTGACAAAGGGTGTATGTGGGTATATAATACTTTCAAATTATAAACGCAGTGAAGGAAAAAGACGTTTTGTTTTGAACAGAGAGTTGACGGTTGGTGCAAGTCAATGAGAGGTAAAGCGTTACTCATTCCAGAGCGGAAACGGCGAAATTAAGTAATCGTTTACGGTGGCTTCCGTTATAAGCAAAAGAGTGATTGCAACAGCAATAATTCGGGTGGTACCGCGGTTTTTAATCGTCCCTGGCATTTTGTCGGGGATTTTTTATTTTTTTACCGCTTAAAATCTTTGAAAGTTGCTTGTTATAATACTCATTTGCTTGACAGTTTTTAAGTGTTTATTATATAATTATATATAATAAATTTACTTAACGGAAACATAGGGACGGGATTAGCGTTGAGTTTTTGGTTGCCCCAAAATTTCAAGGCGTTCCGTAGCGGGAACGGTAAACGTAGTAGTCGTTTACGGTAAGCCCCGTTACAAGCAAAAGAGTGGTTGCGCTAGCAACAATTCGGGTGGTACCGCGGTTTTTAATCGTCCCTGGCATATTGTCGGGGATTTTTTATTTTTAAGTGAATTTATTTCAAGGAGTTGTTTTATGAAAAAGATTGTTGTTTCAGACATTACGTTAAAGGCTATTTATGAACAAGATTTATCTCTAACTTTTAGGGAAAAGCTTGCTATTGCAGAAAAACTAGACGCTTCGTTAGTTGATGCGATTGAATTGCCTGTTCTAAAAAACTCCAAAGAAAATGAAGTTATTTATCGCACGATTGCAGGTGCTGTTAAAAATGCGTGCGTTAAAATTCCCGTTGGTTTTAGTGCGGAAAGTTTGGCAGTTGCAGTAAAGTGTGTAAGCAACGCTCATAAACCTTGCTTGCAAGTTGTATTACCCATTTCAACTGCACAAATGGAATATTTCTATCACGTTAAAGCGCCCGTTATGCTTGAAAAAATCAGTGCGCTTGTTAAGGCTGCTAAGGAAGTTTGTGAGTGCGTTGAATTCGTTGCGCTTGATGCGTTTAGGGCAGAAGAAGGCTTTGCTGTTAAATGTGTTAAAACGGCTTATGAAGCAGGTGCTGCTACCGTAACTATTGCAGACGATGCGGGCGAAGCGTTCCCCGAAGATTATGCTACATTGGTAAAAGAAATTAAAAATGCTTGTCCTGTTGACGTATTTGTTCAACCGTCCAACGCATTTTCTATGGCATCAGCCTGTGCGTTTAGTGCTATTAAAGCAGGTGCAGATGGCGTTAAGACTTCTGCAATCGGCAGTTATCTTTCAATGTCAACTGTATCTGACGTGATGCGTGCAAAAAAATACGAATTGAACGTCGATTGTAATTTAGACGTAACAAACGTAAATTCTATCGTATGTGCAATAAACGGTGTTGCTGATAACGTTTCGGAAGACGGCGTTCAAAGTTTTGATAACGGCAACGTTAAAAGCACTGCTGATATGAACGAAGTTTCATCAATAATTAAACAAATGGGTTATGAACTTTCCGATTCGGATATCGGTAAAGTTTTTGAAGAATTTAAAAAACTTACAGCAAAGAAAGATTCAATCGATATGAAAGAACTTGAAGCGGTTATTGCAAGTACTGCAATGCAAGTTCCGTCCACCTATCATCTTATTAACTACGTTGTTAATAGCGGCAACATTATACCTGCTACTGCAAACGTTACACTTGAAAAGGACGGTGAAAAGTTTACGGGCGTTTCTACGGGCGACGGTCCTATCGATGCTGCTTTCCACGCAATCGAGCAAATTATAGGGCACCACTACGAACTTGACGATTTCCAAGTTCACGCAGTAACGAAAGGTAGGGGTGCAGTTGGTTCGTCTATTATACGTTTAAGAGCGGACGGTAAATTGTATCCTGGCAACGGCGTTTCAACCGATATAGTAGGTGCGTGTATTCGTGCATACATAAATGCGCTCAATAAAATCGTTTACGAGGGGTGATAAAAATGAAACTTTCATTTTCCGATAAGTTCGTTGAATCAAAAAGTTTCATCGACCTTTGTAATATTGCCCAAAATTACGGTTTTAACGGCATTGAAATAGAAGACGCTTTTATTGAAAAAGAAAAGCATTCGGATAGCATTTTTCGTT
This sequence comes from Christensenellaceae bacterium, assembly GCA_045576035.1. Classification (GTDB taxonomy): domain Bacteria; phylum Bacillota; class Clostridia; order Christensenellales; family Borkfalkiaceae; genus UBA1259. The sequence continues at coordinate 2,959 of JAZNFN010000118.1, read as the reverse complement.
CTTCAAATACGGCTGACGCTAAAAGAAAGCTTGTTAATAGAAATATTGTTATTCCAGCGCTTAATTATCCCGAGTCAGTTTGTGAAAATACTGACGGTCAAAATATAATAAAGTACGTTGAACTTGCTGCGATGGCATCTATATCAGGCATAATAATAAGGTTTGAAAAAAACCTTTCACACGAGGAATTGAAGTGTGTTTTAGCACCCGTTATTGAGTATGCGGAAAGTTCAAACGTAAACGTTTACGTTGAAACGTATGGACCGTTTGTTGATACTGAAAAAGTTTTGGACGTTATTAATTTTTTCGGTACAGCGGTATTAAAAGTTTGTTGGAATATTCGTGAAACGTTCTTTGTTTCGGGCGAATCTGCCGATAAAACTATCCAAACGCTCGGTGCGCATATAGGTTACGTTAAGCTTGGTGACCGCAAGGACGGTCAAAACGTTTTAATTGGCGACGGCGAACTTCCCGTTAAAGATTTTATAAACGCACTTAATTCATTAAACTATGACGGATACGTTGCAGTAATGGATTCGGGCGAAATAACTTCTGCCGACATTATTTTAACGCACTATAAAAGCAGTTTGATGTCAAGCACAGCCGATACTGTCAAAAAGCCTATTTATTACAATAGAAGCAAAACGGGTAGACATCCTTGGAAAAAATACGACGTTTTAGACCTTACCTTTTCACAAGTGCTTGACGAAATGGCGGAAAGTTACCCCGACCAATATGCGTTTAAGTATACAACCCTTGACTATACAAGGACGTATTCACAGTTTAGAGATGACGTTGATAAAGTTGCCGCAGCCCTTATATCTTTGGGTGTTAAAGCAGGGCACCACGTTGCTATATGGGCAACCAACGTTCCACAGTGGTTTTTAACTTTTTGGGCAACAGTCAAAATAGGTGCGGTTCTTGTCACAGTAAATACTGCTTATAAAATTCACGAAGCAGAATATCTTTTAAGGCAGTCTGATACGCATACTCTGGTTATGATAGACAGCTGTAAAGATTCTAACTATAAAGAAATTATTGAAGAACTTTGTCCCGAACTTAAAAATATTGAGCCAGGGCAAGCGCTTTACTCTAAGAAACTTCCGTTTTTGCGTAACGTCGTAACCGTGGGCTTTGAGATGGACGGATGTCTTGAATGGAACGACTTTGTTAAACGTTCATCGTTAGTTCCACAAGAAGAGGTGCGTAGGAGAGCATCGCTTGTTAAAAGTGATGATGTTTGTAATATGCAATACACGTCGGGGACGACAGGTTTTCCTAAGGGTGTAATGCTAACTCACGGAAACATTATAAACAACGGTAAAATTATCGGTGATAGAATGGATATATCAACAGCCGATAAAATGATGATACAAGTGCCTATGTTCCACTGTTTCGGTATGGTTCTTTCAATGACCAATATGATGACTCACGGCGGAACGATGTGCCCAATGCCGTACTTTTCACCAAAGTCATCTCTTGCGTGCATTAACGATGAAAAAATTACTTGCTTTAACGGCGTTCCCACTATGTTTATAGCAATGTTCAATCACGCTGACTTTGCAAAAACCGATTTTTCTCATATAAGAACGGGTATAATGGCGGGGGCGAACTGTCCGCCCGAATTAATGCGCCGTGCAGCAGCCGAAATGAATATGACTGAAATCATATCTGTTTATGGTCAGACCGAAGCGTCGCCCGGTTGTACTATGGGTGAAGTAAATGAAGACATCGACCATCGTGTAGAAACTGTTGGCAGTGCGTTCCCAGGTGTTGAGTGTAAAATAATCAATCCCGAAACGGGCGAAGAACTGCCCGACGGTGAAAACGGTGAATTCGTCGCCCGTGGCTATAATATTATGAAAGGATATTATAAAATGCCTAAGGCTACCGAACAGACAATAGATGCTGACGGTTGGCTTCACAGCGGGGATATTTGTTGCAGAACACCCGACGGGTATTATAAAGTTACGGGCAGATTAAAGGATATGATTATCCGTGGTGGTGAAAACCTTTATCCAAGGGAAATTGAAGAATTCTATCTTACTCACAAACAGGTAAGGGACGTTCAAGTTGTGGGTGTTCCTGACCCAAGATATGGTGAAGAAGCGTGCGCTTATATCATTTTGAACAAGGGTGAGCAAGCTACGGTAGAAGATATGCGTGAATATGGCAATGCGCACATGGCAAAGCATAAAGTTCCAAGGTATTTTATATTCGTGAACGAATTCCCGATGAACGCCGCAGGCAAAATATTGAAATATAAAATGCGTGAAGACGCAATTGAAAAAATAAAAAACTTATAAAAGGTGACTGATATGGAAATTAAAATTCAAAAAGCATCAGTGTTAAAGGAAAAACCTGATTTTTCCAAACTTGGTTTCGGTAAGTACTTTACCGACCATATGTTCGTAATGGAATATACCGAAGGCGAAGGGTGGAAGAACCCCAGAATCGTACCGTTTGATTATATTCCCGTTCATCCTGCTTCAACCGTATTGCATTACGGTGCGGAAATTTTTGAAGGTATGAAAGCGTACAAGACACCAGACGGCTATCAAATGTTCCGTCCGCTTGAAAACATCAAGAGAATGAACGATCCAGCAGAAAGACTTTGTCTTCCTAAGACCGCTTGGCCTCCGACTTCGTAATGCAATACGGTTGAAGCAGGATGAACGGGAATATAATCAAACGGTACGATTCTGGGGTTCTTCCACCCTTCACCTTCGGTATATTCCATTACGAACATGTGGTCGGTAAAGTACTTACCGAAACCAAGTTTGGAAAAATCAGGTTTTTCCTTTAACACTGATGCTTTTTGAATTTTAATTTCCATATCGGTCACCTTTTATAAGTTTTTTATTTTTTCAATTGCGTCTTCACGCATTTTATATTTCAATATTTTGCCTGCGGCGTTCATCGGGAATTCGTTCACGAATATAAAATACCTTGGAACTTT
>JAZNFN010000117.1:0-4760 GCA_045576035.1 Christensenellaceae bacterium | reverse complement strand
ATTTATAAATTATAAAGTCGATTGCACTTATTGACAAGTGTTTTTTAAAATTTATTATACAAACCGCATAATTTCCAAAAATCTTACTCTTTGAGCAACCGTTTTAATAGTTTTGAGCAAAAATTTTAGTATTTTAATATTTTATGATATATGATTGAAAAATTTTCTTTTTTTTGATAAAATTAAAAAAATTTCAAAAAACACTTGATAGTTAGCAATAAATTTTCTATAATAGTAAAAGTATATATTATTTTAAGGAAAAGTTATGCTTAATAAAAAATCTCTCTTTTTTGAAATCAAACGCTATATCTTTATGGTGCTAGGTTGCATTAGCTACGCTTCAAGCCTTGCCGTTTTTCTTATTCCAAACAAGATTGTCGGTGGCGGTGTAAGCGGTGCGGCTTCGCTTATTCAAATCGTAACAGGACTCCCTGCTGGTTTGTTTATCATTTTAATCAATGTGCCAATCCTTATATTTGGATTTAAACTTATGGGTTGGAAGTTTATTTTAAGATGCTTTGTCACCACAGCTTCGCTTGGTCTTTTTACAGAGATTATGAGCCTAGTTGCCTTAACAACTAACTTAACCAACCTTACAGACGAGCCAATTTTAGCGTCGCTTTACGGCGGTATTTTACAAGGTATAGGCATAGGCCTTTTTATCAAGTACGAAACAAGCAGTGGCGGAACAGAACTATTAGGAAGGCTTACCCACCACGTTTGTCCGTTCGGCAGTATTGCAACGCACGTTGCCCTATTTGACGGCTTAGTCGTTGTATTAGGTGCGTTTGTTTTAGGCAATCCTGAAAACGTTCTCTTTGCACTTATTCTAATATTCGTCAGCGCAAAGATATCCGATATGATAGTAATGGGTATACAAAAAGCCAAACTTTGTTATATTATCACTACAAAAGCGGAGGAAGTTTCTGACTTTTTGATATCTCACAGCCCTCGTGGCGTTACGCTTATTAATGGCGAGGGAATGTATTCAAAAACGCCTAGGGGCGTATTGTTCACTTGCGTTAAACACAATCAAGTGATTGCACTTAAAAATATGATAAAACAACTTGATGAAGGCGCTTTCGTTATCGTTTGCGATGCAAACGAAGTTTACGGAAAAGGCTTCAATCATATATAATTTAGATTACCCGTTTTTTATTATTTCCTACCGAAAGCGTGGTGGCAAAATGCTACCACGCTTTCACTCTTTAAATTTATTTTTTAGTTTAAAATTATTAGTTATTTTGCTTGTAAAATACAACAAAATGTGTTAATATAATAAGGCTTTGGGGACGTAGCTCAGCTGGTTAGAGCGCTTGCTTGACATGCAAGAGGTCATAAGTTCAAGTCTTACCGCCCCCACCAAAAAAAATCGACAAGTTTCGTTAAAAACTTGTCGATTTTTTTTATTTAAGCCACAGGCTTAGTATATAATCATACGTCAGCGTGTATGTAAATATCTGTTTCAAAACCAAACGGACACCTGTAAGTGTCCGTTTGGTTTTTTCTTTTATTAAATTAAATAAATCACCAATCGTCTTTTGGCGTTAATTTTATATCGTCATAATATTCAAAATAACGCTCTTTGTCAGATTTTGCACGCTCCTCCATCCATTCTTCCGGATATGCGGCATCTTCTTCTTTGTTGTCGGCTTCACGCATTAAGTCGTAAAGTGTTTTTTGATACTTTGGCATAACTCACCTTTCTTGCAAGCATTACAGTTTGCACAGCTTTTTGATTTCATACACTTTATACAAAAAGCGCAAACTATTATAATAATTATACCAATAATTAAACTTAAAATCAAGCCTATTGAGCTTTGAAGTAAAATTCCTAAAACATTTATAATAAACGCTACTGTATAAGCCGTTATAAAATGAAATAACAGCATGCCTATAAGCCACTTATTACTCACAAGCTCACGCTTTGCCGTTATAATACTTGCCATACACGGCGGAGATAGCAACACGAACGCCATAAACGCATATACCGAAAACGCACTACTAAATAACGTGGTTGGGTCAGTACAAATTAAACTAATTGTTTCAACAACTGCTTCCTTTGCAAATATTCCCGATAAAACGGAAACGCTTGCTTGCCAACTTCCAAAACCAAGCGGTATAAAAAGGTATCTTAGAGTGTTTCCTATTAAATATAAGAAACTTTGCTCAACTTTACCGTTTGTATATCCGCCTATCCCCACGTTTTCAAGTATCCACAACGCAACTGAAACTAAAAAAACTATTGTTCCTGCTTTTACCGTAAAATCCTTAAATTTTTCCCAAAGCACAAAGGCAACGTCTTTTATAGACGGAGTGCGCAACGTAGGTATTTCTAAAATAAAACTTCCACTACCCACCTTAAACGCATTAAACCGCTTTAACAACGCCCCAAACAAAACGGTGCACGTTATTGATAAAAAATACGCCGATGTTGCCACCAAGGCGCTTCCGCCAAAAAACACAGACGCAAACCATCCGAAAACGGCAGTTTTTGCCCCACAAGGCATAAACGGAGATAAAAATACCGTCATTCTTCGTTCACTAATATTTTCTATCGTGCGTGTCGACATTAATCCCGTTACAGTACAGCCACAAGACACCGTAAGTGGTATTATAGACTTTCCACTAAGACCAAAACTTTTAAATATCCTATCTAATAAGAATGCTATTCTTGACGCATATCCACTTTCTTCAATTACAGCAAGTAGTGCAAAAAGTATCATAATTTGTGGTAAAAATGAAGATACCGTGCCTACACCTTTAATTATCGCATCGCATACTAGGTTTATTAAAAAACTAGGTACGCCATAAATCGAAAGATAATAATCAACTTGATTTGTAATATCGTTAAAAACTGTTGCAACGTGTGAACCGAAAAAGCCACCTATCTTTGACGACAAAAAATAAACTATCGTTATAACGCAAAAAAATATCGGCAATCCCAACATTCTATGCAACAATATATTATCTGCTTTTTGCGTAAATTTTTCAGACCGTGTTTGTTTTTTTGTTACAATCTCACTTATATTTTGTTCAATAAACGAATAAATTTGTTTATAATCATTAAACGCTTTTTCTATTCTAATAGGTTTATTTGCTTCTTTTGCAAGTTCTATTAGTTTAGATATGTTAATATTTTTTAGTGCAGAAATTCTAATTACGGGCACACCCAAAAGTTTTGATAAAGCGTTTTCGTTTAACTTAACGTTGTTTTTTTCAAGTTCGTCCGCCATATTAATTGCAATTATAGTTGGGATATTTAGTCTTGAAAGTTCGCACGTTAAATATAAATTTCGTTCTAAATTTGTACCGTCAACAATGTTTATAACCACGTCAGGTGGTGTGTTTTTCAAATAGTCTAAAACAACGCTTTCGTCCTTTGAAAACGTATTTAAGGAATATAATCCTGGTAAGTCAATAATTTTTATTAACTTGTCCTTTTTATAAACGCCTTCTTTACTTTCTGTTGTAACGCCCGTCCAATTACCTGTTTTTTGATACGTCCCCGTAAGAGTATTAAAAAGTGTAGTTTTTCCACAGTTAGGATTACCGATTAATGCAATACTTTTAATCTTCATAAACATCTATTTTATCCGCTTCATTTTTTCTTATCGCAAGATAGAAATCTCTTACTTTCATTTCAATAGGGTCATTAAAAGGCGATAACCTTATAACAGTAACAACCGTCCCTTCTGTAAACCCCATATATGCAAGACGTGATTTGGTTTTTGCATCGCATCTTATGTGTTTTATTTTTGCACTTTGACCTATTCTTAACTGCGATAATATCATATTAATAAATATTCTTAAACAGTTGATTTTATGTGCTAAATTATAATAATTATATTAGACAAAAACAATTAATTATGATAAAATGTATTTATTATGGAAGCATTACTTAATATATTAAAAAACGTGTTGATTTTTATTGCCTTAGCAATGCCGGGTTACGTTCTCGTAAAAACAAAACTTTTAAAAACGGCAGAGTCAGGTGCACTTTCAAAACTTTTAACTTACGTTGGTATGCCGTTCTTGATATTATCAAGCACTATTAACATTGAATTTACGGCTGAATTTACACTTACTACCGTTATAACCGCACTTGTAGGCATAATTATTACTGTTTTAATCGTACTATTATCTGCACCGATAACGACAAGAAATAAGAATAAAGATGACGTAAAATCAAATAAGATGCGTGGAATAATGCGCTTTGCAATGGCATTTTCTAACAATGGATTTTTAGGTATCCCCTTAGCAATGGCGGTATTCCCCGATAAGCCGTTGGTAGTGTCAATAGTTGTAATCTTAAACATAATTACTAATATTGGAATTTACACTTTGGGTATATATCTTATTTCTGGTGATAAGAGCATGATGAGCGCAAAAAAAGCCTTTTTTAATCCTGTACTGATTGCTTTTATATTAGGCTTAATCTTAAATCTTGTAGGCGCAAATAAAGTTATACCCGAAATATCAGAATATTCGGCGCATCTAAAAAATATAGTTACACCCGTTTCTATGATTATTTTAGGAATGAAAATGGCTGATATTAAACTTGGTTCGATATTTACTTCTGTATCAAACTATTACGTTTCAGCAATAAAACTTATCGCACTGCCCATTATCGCTACTGCGTTAGCATTTGCTTTAACAAAAATATTCAATATTTCAACAGACTTAGTTTTAGCATTCTTTGTGGCATTCGCAATGCCTACCGCAGGACTCGCTTCAACCCTTGCCGATAATTATGGTGG